>MVQQ01000144.1 GCA_002067555.1 Syntrophorhabdus sp. PtaB.Bin184 | reverse complement strand
TGGAGCCGTCAAAACCATCCTCGTTGATGGTCTCGGCCAGCTCGCTCACCTTGCCCTGCCTGCGGGCGAGCCTCACGGCTCCGTTGTTCCAGATGGCTATCCCCGCCGAATCGTAACCACGGTACTCCAGGCGCCTCAAGGCGTCTATGAGAATGCCCCGTGCCCCTTCCCTACCCCTATATCCGACGATACCGCACACCGCTCTTTCCTCCCTTTTTCTGTGCTCATGCCCTTCTTTCGATGACCATGTCCTGCTTGAACCGGGAGAGAGCGCCTATCCTGACACCCTCCCGCGCCTCCACTCCCTCCATGAAGACAAGGCCCGCGATGGTCACGTTGTTCCCTATCCTGCAGTTCCTGATGATCGATGAGGGTCCGATGTAGGCCCCTTCCCCGATGATCGTCGCGCCCGCTATGTGACAGTGCGACGCGATGACCGTGTCCTGCCCGATCACGACGTCACTCTCCACGTAGATGTCCGTGTCGAGGAACGTCACGCCGCGGGCCATGTGTCCCTCGTTGATCCGCTGCCTCATCACCGTATTCGCCTCGAGCAACCCCTTGAGGGTATTGACGCCGAGGACCTCCTCCGCGCGGGGATGGTAGAAACCTTTCGCGCAGCCGCCTTCGGCCCTGGCGACCTTGCAGATATCCGTCAAGTAGCGCTCCCCCTTTCTGTTGGCGGTGTCGATGAGGTCGATGAGTTCGAGGTCGCGGAACGGGATGTAACATATCCCCGTGTTGATCCTCCGGATCAGTTTCTCCGCCGCCGCCGCATCGGCGTCCTCCCGAATGTCGGCGATGATGTCGCCATCCATGACCACCCGCCCGTACCCGGAAGGATCGGCGACGTCTGTCGTCAGGAAGACGATCGAGGCGGAGACCCGGCAAAATTCGAGGAATTGGACGAGTGTCGAATGCTCGATGAGAGGGACGTCACCGAGAAGAACGAGGACATCGTTTCCGCCAAGGTGTGCCCGCGCCGACGCCAGGGCATGGGCCGTTCCCTTTTGTTCTTCCTGAAATGCCGTCGCCACGCCCTTCTCTTCGAGATAGGCCTCGACGATCTCGCGGCCGTAGCCGGTGACGACGATGGTTCGGGCTGGTTCGAGGCGCCGCGCGGCGTCCACAACGTATCCGAGAAGGGGTTTCCCCATGATCTCATGCATCACCTTGGGTTTGCGGGAGACCATTCGTTCTCCCTTGCCTGCGGCCAGAATGACGATATCAAGATCCTTCATCTTCAGTCTTCTCCTTCTTTCCAAAGAGGCGGGCGATGACGACGCTCAGCTCGTAAAGGCCCCAGAGGGGCATTGCCACGAGTATCTGGCTCACGGGGTCGGGCGGTGTTATGATGGCGCTGAGAATGAACGCTCCCAGGATCGCGTACCTGCGTTTCTTTGCGAGGAACCGATGGTTCAATATCCCTACCTTCGCGAGAAAATAGGCGACAAGGGGGAGTTCAAAGAGGAACCCGAAGATAACGAGAAGCTTCAGGGTAAGGCTCACGTACCCTTTGAGGTCGGGCATGGGGATAACGAAGTCTGAGGCGTAGCTCACGAAGAACCTGTAAAGATTGGGCATGACGACGAAATAACAGAACACCACACCTGCCGCAAAAAGAAGACTGCCCCAGAAAATAAGGGGGTAGACATACCTTCTCTCCTTCTCATAGAGGCCGGGAGAGACAAACATCCATATCTGGTGAATGATGACAGGCGACGCGACGGTGACGGCCGTGAGTATCCATATCTTGAAATAGGTGAGAAATGCCTCCGTGACCCCCGTGAAGATGAAACTGCTCCCCGGCGGCATGACCTTCTTGAAGGGCTGAAGGAGAAAGACGTTGACCCTCTCCCGAAAAAAATACGTGAACGCAAAGGCAACGCACACGGACAGGAGGCTTATCACCAATCGTTGCCGCAGTTCCTTGAGGTGTGAGACAAAGGGTTGTTTTTCGTCTGGGTTTACTTTCCTGGCCATAGCAGAGCTGGCACATCGTCTTATCGCCCCGGGAAGCGATCAGGTGCGCGATTACCCCCTCAGGTTGCCGTATCCGCCGGACTCGCCTGTGCCGGGCTGACCGTGCGGGTCTCCCCGGGGGTTTTGCTCAACCCCCGCTGCCTGCACCTCTTTGTCCTCATCGGGTTCCCGGCTTGCGGGAAACTCGATCATGTCGGGTTCGCTGGAATCTCCTGTTTCCACAGTGAATGGCTCGCCCGCACCCTCCGTTCCTGCGGCCCCGGCATCATCCTCCCCGGCCGTTTCCGTCGCCTGCGCCTCTCCTTCTTTCACGGGCGCTTCAGTGTCCTCTGACGTGACCTCCTCAAACGACTGCTTCACATCGTCGGTCATGCTCTTGACCTGATGAAGGGCCTTGCCGATGGATCTTGCGAGTTCAGGCAGCTTCTTCGGCCCCACCACGAGGAGCGCCACGATCATTATGAGAATGAGTTCGGGGAGACCAATGCCAAACATTGGGGATAAACTATCATAAAAGCAGAGGTCTTAAAAGAGAATTGTGCCCGTCGGCCACGGTGGGTAATGACCTGTTCGGGCCTTACCACCCGGTTTGCTCCGACTGCGGCGGAGCCATTGACATCGTTCCTGCCGTGTATTAACATCAGTTCATTGTTTTCGCGGCACGCAGTCGAATTCATTGAAAGGAGGAGGCGCACATGGCTGAAAGACTTCAGATTTACAAGTGTGAGATATGCGGGAACATTGTTGAAGTGCTCCATGGAGGAAAGGGAGTGCTCGTTTGCTGCAATGAACCCATGAAGCCGCTTGCGGAGAACACCGTCGATGCTGCGAAGGAAAAGCATGTTCCAGTGATCGAAAAGGGGGCCGAAGGGATCACGATCAAGGTAGGCAGCGTTGCACACCCGATGGAAGAGAAACACTACATAGAATGGATTGAGGCGATCGTCGACGGGGCGGTGTACAGGCACTTCCTCAAACCAGGCGAAGCACCCGAAGCCTTCTTCCCCCTCAAGGGTGATTCGGTGACGGCAAGGGAATACTGCAATGTCCACGGCCTGTGGAAGAACTAGAGGAGAGGAAGCGATGAAGAGCGTAAAGGGAACAAGGACCGAGAAGAACCTCCTGGCCAGTTTCGCCGGGGAATCGCAAGCGCGGATGAGATACAACTATTTTTCATCCCAGGCAAAGAAGGAAGGTTTTGAGCAGATATCCTTCATTTTTTCCGACACCGCGGACAACGAAAAGGAGCACGCGAAACGCTTCTTCAAATTCCTGGAGGGTGGCGAGGTGGAGATCACCGCCGCCTACCCGGCCGGCATCATCGGCAACACGGCGGAAAACCTGAAGGCTGCCGCGGCCGGCGAGAACCTGGAACACACGGTTCTCTATCCCGAGGCGGCGAAGGTGGCCGATGACGAAGGCTTCGAGGAGATCGCCACGGTCTTCCGGGAGATAGCCAAAGTCGAAAAGGAGCACGAGAAACGTTACCTCAAACTCCTGAAGAACGTGGAGACGGGACAGGTATTCACGAAACCGTCCGTCGTCAGGTGGCGCTGCAGGAACTGTGGCTACGTGCATGAAGGAGCCGAAGCTCCCGAGCTTTGCCCGGCGTGTGCCCACCCGCAGGCATACTACGAGCTCCTGGCCGAGAACTACTGACACCGGGTCCGTGTGCGTGTGATGAGGACCCCATGCCCTTCCCTGTCCGCGCACACGGGCTTTTCCCTTAATTCTCCTTGACATAGAGCGTTTTCATCTGGTACCTTTCTTTGCATTGAACAAATTCCAGAAGAATCAAGGAGATTTGCGGCACAAACCCCTCATTTTATGATATTATCTTCCTGCCCGGCCCGACCTGAGAGGTGCCTGATGAAGCAGTGACTGCCGGCTGGAACGAGGGGGACGTCGTCAGAGAACATTCATGAAGATAGCCGGAATACAATTCGCCTGCACCAGGGACAAGGACAGGAACGTCAACACCGCCATCAAGCTTCTCAATGCAGCTCTTAACAAAAAGGCAGACATCATTTGCTTCCAGGAACTCTTCAACCAGTACTGGTTCCCGAAGGATCGTGATGAGACAGCCTTTGCCCTGGCCGAATCTGCCAGCGACGACACCGTCAGGCTCTTCAAGTCCCTCGTGAAGGGGACGGACACGGTCATTATTCTGCCCATCTTCGAGAAGGCGGGAGACCACTACTTTAATTCGACGGTTGTCATTGAAGGGGACAGGACGCTCGGCACGTACCGAAAGCTCAACGTGACGGATATACCTTTGTGGGAAGAGAAATTCTACTTTGCACAGGGGGATACGGGACTTCCCGTCTTCGAGACAAGACATGGCAAGTTCGGCATACAGATGTCGTGGGACAATTTCTTTCAGGAAGGCACGAGAATACTGGCGCTCAAGGGTGCCGACATGATCTTCGCCCCCACCTCGTGCGCCTTCAAGTCCCAGCACATCTGGCAGAGCGTCATCTCTTCCAACGCGATCACGAACGGGGTGTATGTCATGCGCGTGAACCGTGCGGGCAGCGAAGAGGCCCAGGATTTCTATGGCATGAGCTTTTGCGTAAATCCCGAGGGGGAGTTGATCGGCGGGCCGACGGGCAGGTCCGACACGGTCCTTCTCGCTGACGTCGATCTCGACCGGCTAAAGCTCATCCGTCGCGAGTGGCCCATACTGAAAGAGATCAAGCCCGGATTGTACGGGGAGATCCTCGGAGGCAACCTGTGAGCGACGAACCTACCCTCTGCGTGGTTTGCGCCTGGCGCGAGGAGTGCAAGAAGAAGTATCTCCACGGGAAAGACATATCCCTGCGATGCCCCGATTTCACACGGGACCTTCAGATAAAAAAGGACAAAGTGGATGCTGAGATCGATAGCGGCAAAGATAATAAATAATGGTATAGAGGATGCGCAACGCTCCGGCTCGATACCCGCTGATGTAAGACTGAATTTCATCATTGAGACGCCTCGTGAGGAAGGGTTCGGCGACTACTCCACGAACGTTGCCTTCATTCTTGCCCCGCAATTGAAGAAGAAGCCTTTCGACATCGCCAACATGCTCGTGGAAAGGATGCAGGGGTCCGACCTTTGCGAGTCTGTCACCGTGGCCGGGCCAGGTTTCATAAACTTCTCCCTCAAGGACGCTCTGTGGCAGCAGCTTCTCAAGGATACGGCTTCACGGGGGATCGAGAGCCTCTACCCCGACGTGGGCGGCGGGAGGAAGGTCCTCATCGAGTTCGTAAGCGCCAACCCCACGGGTCCCCTCCACATCGGGCACGGCAGGGGTGCGGCCGTCGGCGACGTGCTGGCCAATCTCCTCAGGAAGACTGGGCACACGGTGGGGAGGGAGTACTACATCAACGACGCGGGCAGGCAGATCAGGACCCTTGGCCGTTCCACGTTGCTGAGGCTGAAGGAGCTTAAAGGCGAAACGGTGGAATACCCGCAGGACCTTTACCAGGGCGATTACGTTCGGGAGCTCGCCCGCAAGGTCATGGACGAAGGCATTGCCGTCCCTGCCGGTGAGGAGGAGGCCATCGACCTCCTGGCGGTCTACGCGAGTTCCCACATCATGGAAGGCATCAAGAACGATCTCAGGGAGTTCGGCGTCACCTTCGACAACTACTTCCTGGAGTCGTCGCTCTACGCCTCAGGCGTTGTGGACGAGACCCTTGCCATTCTCAAGGGGCGCGGCATTGCCTTCGAGAGGGACGGCGCCTTGTGGTTCAAGACCGATCTCTTCGAAAAGGATGAGGACAGGGTCCTCGTCAAGTCCGACGGGGAGAACACCTATTTCACATCCGACATCGCCTATCACCTCGACAAGTTCAAGCGTTCCTACGAGGTCCTTGTGGACATATGGGGTTCCGACCACCACGGGTACATCCCCCGCCTCAGGGCATCCGTCCAGGCGCTGGGCAGGAACAAGGATGATCTGAGATTTCTCCTCATCCAGTTCGTCACGCTCATCAAGGAGGGTAAACCGGTGGGGATGTCGACTCGCTCCGGCGAGTTCACAACGCTCAGGGAGGTTCTCGATGAGGTCGGCCGCGATGCCTGCCGCTTTTTCTTTCTCATGCGCAAGAGCGATGCCCACCTTGAGTTCGATCTCGACCTGGCGAAGAAGACGTCCAACGAAAACCCGGTTTACTACGTCCAGTATGCCCACGCCAGGATAGAAAGCATCTTTCGAAACGCCCGTGAGGCAGGGATTGACACGGACGATCTTGCCGCCGCCGACTGCGGCCTTTTGACCCTGAAGGAAGAACTCGACCTTATACGCTGGATAACCCGCTATCACAGTGTCCTCGAAGGCGGTGCCAGAAGCCTTGAGCCCCACCGTGTCACTTTCTACCTCATGGAGCTCGTGGGCAGGTTCCATAGCTACTATAACAAGACAAGGGTACTCGGAAATGACGCGGCTGTGACCCGCGCCCGTCTCCTCCTGCTGTCCACCCTCCGGGGTGTGATCAGGGACGGCCTCGGCCTCATCGGTGTCTCGGCGCCCGACAAGATGTGAGGGTGAGCAGCTTTCATTGCCTGCTTTGCAGCCTGGCACGAAAGAGGCATAAGGAGCGTTAATGGAAAAGAAGAAGACCAAGACCAGAGAGTACATCGAATCGATCATCATAGCCGCGCTGATCGCACTTCTCGTGAGGAGCTTCGTGATCCAGGCGTATAAGATACCCTCGGGCTCGATGGAGCCCACCCTGCTCGTCGGGGACCACCTGCTGGTCAACAGGATGAGCTACGTGGTCAAGGTGCCTTTCGTGGACAACGTGCTCTTTACCACGGGGAAACCGAAGCGCGGGGACATCATCGTCTTCCGGTATCCCGAGGACCCCACAAAGGACTACATCAAGCGTGTCATAGCCACAGGTGGCGAGACGGTGGAGATCAGGAACAGGTCCATATTCATCGACGGAAAGAGGATAAAGGACACATGGGGGCATTTCAGGCCTGAGCCGGCGTCCCGCGGTTTCCTGCCCTTCATCGATAAGGACAACATCCCTCCGGTGAAAGTGCCCCAGGACTGCTATTTCGTGATGGGTGACAACAGGGACAACAGCCTCGACAGCCGCTACTGGGGTTTCGTGGAAAAACGGCACCTTGTGGGCAAGGCCCTGATCATATACTTTTCCTGGGACGGCGGAGCGATGAGCGCGCTTCAATACGTGCGGTGGTCACGCATCGGCTGGCTCATAAAGTAGGGTTCCACGCCATCCCATGATTAGATTTCCCGTCGATTCTGTGCTATCATTCAGGGTGATGAGAATATCGGCGATCCTTCTCTCATTCGTTCTGTTTTTCTGTGCCCAGCTCCACGCGGCAACCCGTTCGGATTCGGTCTACTTCTTTCTCAGGGGGTATTTGAGCGAAGCTCTGGGGAAATACGACGATGCCGGTGATTACTACCGTAAGGCCCTGAAGGATGACCCCGGCTCCGCTGAGATCAGGACTTCCCTTGCCTCTCTTTTTGTGAAGAGAGGGGATCTCGAGAGGGCGGAGGAGCTGCTCAATGAGGCAATAACACTCGCCCCCGCGAACCGCGTTGCCCTCATGATTCTGGCGGGCATCCACGCATCGAAAGGCCTCACATACAAGGCCAAGGCCCTCTACGAGAAGTGCATAGAGCTCAATCCCGAGGATACCGAGGCCTACATGTATCTCGGCTCCATCTACATCGGTGAGAAGAAATACAGCGACGCCATCACCATCTACGAAAAGGTTCTTGCCTATGATGAAGACAACATCATCGCCCTTTATTACACCGGCAGGCTGCATGGTGAGGCGAAGGACTACGACAGGGCCAAGACCTACCTGGCAAAGGTCCTGGAGATAAAGCCGAACTTCACCCCTGCCCTTCTCGACCTAGGGACGATATACGAGATCGAGGGAAACCTGGAGAAGGCCGTCGAGTATTACCAAGGCGTCATTGCATATGACCCGAACGACAAGAAGGCGCGATCGAGGCTCGCCACCATATTCATACGCCAGAAGGAGTACGACAAGGCCATAGGCAAGTTCGAAGAGCTTTCCGACCTCGACCGCCAGGACCTGTCTTTACGGATCCGCATCGGCCTGCTTCACTACGAAAAGGCGAGATACGACGAGGCCATACAGCAATTCAACATGGTCCTCGCCGGCACGCCCGACAATTACACGGTGAGGATATATCTTGCCATGTCCTGGAGGGAGAAAGGGGATGTGAAGAAGGCCCTCGAGGAACTGGGCAAGATCGATCCGAAGGCGGAGGAGTTCCTGACGGCGCTGAAACAGATGACGCTGATCTACATCAAGTCGGGGACGATAGACGAGGGCATAAAGACAATAACGGGTTATCTGCCGGGCATGGACAGGAAACCTGAACTTTATATCCTTTTGTCCATGCTCTACGAGGAGAAGAACGACCTCGCCGCGGGTATCAGGGCCCTTGAAGAGGCACGGCGGATCGAACCGAAGAACCTCGAGGTCCTTTACCAGATCGGCATGCTTCACGAGAAGAAAGGCGAGTCCGAAAAAGCCCTTGCCATTATGGATGGCGTTCTCGCCATCGACCCGGAGTATCCCAACGCCCTCAACTTCGTGGGTTATTCCCTCGCGGAGAAGGGTATCCGTCTCGACGAAGCGGAGACGATGATACGCAAGGCCCTGATCAAGCGGCCCGATGACGGGTATATCATCGACAGCCTTGGCTGGGTCTTCTACAAGAAGGGGCGTCTGAAGGCTGCCCTTGCGGAAATACGCAAGGCGAACAGCCTCATGCCCGAGGACCCCACCATCCACGAACACCTGGGCGACATCTACTCGGCCTTGAAGGATTACGACAACGCCGTCCATCATTACGAGAGATCGGTAATCCTGGAGAAGGATCCCTCAAAAAAGAATTCCGTCGAGCAAAAACTCAGAATAATAAAAGAGAAGAAATGATGCGAAAGAGCGTCCTAGTTCTTGCCGTCCTGCCCTTCCTGTTCCTCGCTTGTACGCACGTGGGGAAAAAACCCGTTTCCATATCGTGGCCGGAGAATTTTGACCATCTTGAGGCCCTTTGCGAGATTGACGTTATGCTCAAGACCCGGCAGTACACGGGTGACATGTCCCTCAAGGCCGTCTACCCGGACAGGCTTTTTCTCGAGGTCTACGGGCCCTTCGGCAACACAGTGCTTTCCGTGGACCGTTCCGCCGACCACTTCATCATGAAGACCGATGAGGAGGAACTGACCGACGAGAATGAATTCTACAGGCTCTTTCGCGTCCACATCACGGACATAATCGAAGACCTGACCCTCAAGGGACCGCTCGGGAACGAGAATGGTCATCTTGTCAGAGAACACCCCGAATACACGGTATCGTATCACCTGAACGACAGGGATAACAGGATCTGCTGGAAACTTCGGGAGGGCGACCTCTGCATGAAGTTCCTTGAGGTCAGTTTCTCCCGGGAGAAGTCACCTGGAAAAAGTGGTAGCGGGAAGGAGTGACTCCTATAACCCGCGGGAGATAAAGAGCTTTCTCGAAGAAGCATTCAGCCGGATCGACCTAGATATCTCGGGACGCAGCGTTCTCGTCAAACCCAATCTCCTTGCCTCGAAGGCCCCCGACAGGGCCGTAACCACCCACCCCGATTTTCTTCGTGCCCTCATTGAACTCCTTGTCGACCACTCCTGCACCGTCTGTCTCGGGGACAGCCCGGGATACGAGTCGCTGGACCGGGTCCTCAGGAACGGGGGCTATGCCGAGATGCTCCGGGAACATGGTGTCCAGGTAGTCTACTTCACCGGAGAGGTGGTAAAAAAAGGAAGAGGGGTATCGCCCTACAGGGACTTCCTTTTCGGGGAGGACCCCGACAGGTATGAGACTGTCATCAACGTACCCAAGCTCAAGACTCACAGCATGATGGGTATGACTCTGGGGGTCAAGAACACCTTCGGGTTCATTCGGGGGTTCGCCAAGGGGCGGTGGCACCTTCGCGCCGGAAGGGACAGGGATCTCTTTGCGTCGATCCTTGTTGACATTCATCGCCTCGTTTCCCCAACGGTTACCGTGCTCGACGGGGTCGTGGGCATGTGCGGCGACGGCCCCTCAAACGGCGATCCCGTGGCCTGCGGTGTGGTCGCTGTGTCACGGGACGCCTTTGCCCTGGACGCCTTCATAGAAGCCCGCTTTTGTCCCGGCGTCACCCTCCCCGTCACCGCCTGTGCGGCCCGTCACGGCCTCGTCCCCCCCTTTGAGGTGATCGACCTTGGGTTACCTCCCGTCCCGGCGCGCTTCCCGATGCCCCGGGCGTCCGACACGGACTGGAACCTGCCCCGCCCCATCAAGAGACTTCTCAGGGACTTCCTTACAAAGAAACCCAAGGCAGACCCGGCTGCCTGCCGCCTCTGCGGCATATGCGCCGAGGTCTGCCCCGCCAATGCCATACACCTGGGCGAACGGTTCCCGCTGTTTGACTACCAGGCCTGCATTCGCTGCTACTGTTGCCAGGAGATGTGCCCGCATGGGGCCATAAGAACGTAGACGCACGTTCCAGGTCTCAGGCAAAAAAAGACGTTACTTTAAAAATGAAGGTTCCCGGGGATCGCCGGCGTGGGTGGAGCACAGGCAGGTCACGGACCCTTTCCGGAGTGACCGTTGTTTGTGCGGTGGGGCCTGTGACCTGCGCCGTGTTACGGCTCCTCTACTTCCCTGATACTTTGACCGGGATCTTCTTTGCCTCTTTAAGGGCCTTCTCGGTCTTCGGGATCGTGATGGAGAGGACCCCCTTTTTGTAGTTTGCCCTGGCGCCGTCCACCTCCACCTCCACGGGAAGAGGGATGGTCCTCGTGAACGAGCCATAAACGCGTTCCATCCGATGGTAGCTGCTGCCCTTCTCTTCGGTCTCGTCCCTTTTCTCTCCCCGAACGGTGAGCGAGTTCTGCGTAACGGACACGTCAATGTCCTTCTCGTTCATGCCGGGGAGTTCTATGGTCACGGTGATCTCCTTGCCACTGTCCGCCACGTCCATGCTGGGGTTGAACATCGGGGGTGTGGCGGCGAAGGGACTGACGTCGAACCCCCTGAAGAAATTGTCGAACAACCTGTCTATATTGTTCCGTAACGACAGAAGGGGGTTTTCTTCCAGGAACCGGATGGTATCCCGGCTTCTCTTTGCGAGGGGTGGAATTCTTCTTGTCGTCATGATCGTACCTCCTGTGTTTCTCACGTCATGTTTCATCCCGCCTTCACGGCGATCTTCCTCATTTTCGGCACATCGTTCTTGGGCATGACCAGCCTGAGAACACCATTCTTAACTCTGGCCTCGATACTCTCCCTGTTTATCTCGCCCGATATGGTGAATATCCTCTGGTAGTCACCGACGCCGTATTCCGCGTGGGTAAGCTTCATCTTCTCGGGCAGTTTCCAATCGACCCTTCCGTAGATGGTCAGGACGTTGTCGTCGAGGGTCACCTCCACGGAGTTCTCGCTGACCCCGGGCATGTCGGCAATGACGACTATCCTGTCCTTCCCCTCTATGATGTCGACATCGGGGTTATATATCTTCGCTGCCCGGGTCCTTTCCACAAGATCCGCCTCAGCGGCCTCTTTCTTCTGTATCTCTTTGGTCTTGTCAGCCATTCCACACCTCCTTCAGGCGGATTTGATAGCGATCTTCCTGGGCTTCTCCGCCTCTGACCGCGGCAGCCTGATCGTCAGGATGCCATTTGAGAAGTCGGCCCCGACCTTGTCAGCATCGATCGTGAAGGGAAGCTCGATGGCCTTGCTGAACTGCCCGTACCAGCGTTCGCGACGATGATAGGAATTGCCTTCCTCCACCTTGTCAGGCTCCCTGGAACCCTTGAGCATCAGTGTCTTGCCGATGACCGAGATGTCTATGCCACCGGCGTCGATGCCCGGGATCTCCGTTGTCACCAGGGTTTCCTCACCATCGCTCCATATATTCACCGCGGGGAAGTCACCAGTTGAGGGCGAGACAAACCTGGAGAGGACGCGGTTCATCTCGTTCTCGATGCGCTGGAACTCGGACCAGGGGTCAAGGCCTCTGCCAAACATGCCAAAACCATCTGTCCACAACATGATATCAACCTCCTTTATCAGTATTTCCTCTTTGTGAAATTAATGTGATCACTCACATATTTTTTGTCAAGTGTCGGAAAGAGACTGTAACCGAACGAATCTAATCAGATTACTGAAAGAGCCGCAATGAGGGGAGGAAGACCGGAAAAAACATGGTTACAGGCACGGGAGTCTAAGGAGCGTGAGGAAGGGCGACGGCTCAAGGCCGGGAGGTTGTCAGGTCCCGAGGTCGACCTGTTCGTAGGTCTCTCCGTCGAAGACGAAGCATTTCTCGACCCCCATATTCTCCAGATACTGCCGTGCATCGACCTCATCGGTGTCAAGACGGATGCACATCCCGCAGTCGGAGCTGAGGTTTCTTGGCACCGGCACGAGTTCATGCTTGACATCCCGCTTCTTGAGCGCCTTCTCTGCCCGGAGGACATCATGGATCGTACGAAAAAGAATGATGGAGTATCTATTCTCCGGCAATGTCCCTCACCGCCTCGATAAAGGCCCGTATGTCGTCGTCGCTGGTAAAATACCCCGGTGATGCACGGAGTGCCCCGTTTGGGAACGTACCGACCGTCCTGTGTGCTGCTGGGGCGCAGTGAAGACCTATGCGGACATACATAGCCCTCTTGTTCAGCTCGTAGCCGACCTCCGAAGGGAGCCTGCCTTCAATGTTGAAGGCGACAGTTGCCAGATATGCTGCCCCACTCCTATCGCTGTGGCCGTACACCACGACCCCGGGAAGGTCCTTTAAGCCGTCAACGAGCATGCGCCGAAGTGTCTGCTTCCTGTCGAAGATCCTTCGGGGACCCTCCTTTTGGATGAAGGTCAACCCGCCAAGAAGCGACGCGATCCCCGGCGTGTTGGGTGTCCCGCATTCGTACCTGTCGGGCAGGAAGGAGGGGTGTTCGATCGATTCCGACTTGCTGCCCGTGCCGCCGAACTTGAGGGGTGTGGGTTCGATGCCAGGTC
>MVQQ01000143.1 GCA_002067555.1 Syntrophorhabdus sp. PtaB.Bin184 | reverse complement strand
AGGCAAGGATGTTTTCTGCATATACGTGGCCATCGGCCAGAAGAGGTTCTCCGTGGCGAGGATCGTCGACCTGTTGACGGAGTACGGCGCCATGGAGTACACCACGGTGGTCGCAGCGACGGCAAGCGATTCCGCTCCCCTGCAGTTCCTCGCGCCCTTCGCGGGCACCGCGATGGGTGAGTACTTCAGGGACAACGGGAAGCATGCCCTTATCGTGTACGACGACCTTTCAAAGCATGCCGTTGCGTACCGCCAGCTTTCGCTGCTCCTGAGAAGGCCGCCGGGACGTGAGGCGTACCCCGGTGATATCTTCTATCTCCACTCACGCCTTCTCGAAAGGTCGGCGAAGTGGGATGACGCCCATGGCGGCGGGTCCCTTACCTCCCTCCCGATCATTGAGACCCAGGCGGGCGACGTTTCCGCGTATATTCCCACGAACGTCATCTCCATTACCGACGGCCAGATATATCTGGAGCCGGAGTTGTTCTACGCCGGCGTCCGGCCTGCGATCAACGTTGGCATCTCGGTATCGAGGGTCGGCGGCAACGCACAGATCAAGGCAATGAAGCAGGTAGCAGGCAGGCTGAGGCTGGAAATGGCCCAGTACCGCGAGATGGCCGCATTTGCCAAATTTGGTTCCGATCTCGACAAGGCCACACAGGCGCTGCTTGCCCGCGGTTCACGGTTGACGGAGCTTTTCAAACAGGGCCAGTACGTCCCCATTGCCGTCGAGAAACAGGTTGTCCTTCTCTATGCCGCGGCCAACGGGTTCATTGATACCTACCCTGAGAGCTCCCTCAAGAAATACGAAGCGGAGCTTACGCGCTTCATGGATTCCAAGTATACGAATATTCTCCAGGAGATCGGAGAGAAGAAGGCAATCGACGCGTCGATCGAAGAAAAGCTTACGAAGGCGCTCAACGAATTCAAGGAAGGATTTACCTACTAAGGGGAGCTTTCAGTGGCGACGCTAAGAGATATCAAGAGAAAGATAGGAAGTGTCAACAGCACCCAGACCATCACGAGGACAATGAAAATGGTGTCGGCCTCGAAACTGAGGCGCGCCCAGACGGACCTTGAAAAGATCAAGGACTACGCGGTGAAAATGGAAGAGCTGACGGGCCGTGTCGTCAAGAACATGCCTGCCGATGCCCACCCCCTTCTCGCCACGAGGGAAGAGATCAAGAAGGTTCTCATTGTTTCCATCGGTTCCGACAGGGGTCTGTGCGGCGGGTTCAATACGAACGTGGCCTTGACGGCGGAGAACTTCTCGAGGCAGAACCGCGATACCTATGAAAGGGTGGGTATCTACGTTTTCGGCCGCAAGATCCGGGATTATCTCGCAAAGAGAAAAATGGATGTCATAAAGAGCTGGGTCGACATCAAGAATGTCGATCAGGAGCTTGTGGACGCCGTCGCCGGGGAGATCATAGAGCTTTACCTGACGGGAGAGTTCGACAAGGTCTATCTCTCCTATACCTATTTCGCATCCCCGGTGAAACAGGAGATCGTTTTCGAGGAATTCATCCCTATCAAGACGCCCGAGGACGTCGAGTACATCGATTACATATGTGAACCCGACCGGATGGAGATCGTCGGGTCCCTCATCCCCCGCTACATAAGCACGAAGATATACTATGCCCTCGTCGAATCCCAGACGTCGGAGCACGCGGCCCGGATGAGCGCCATGGAGAACGCGACAAACAACTGCGGTGAGATGGTGCGGTACCTCACCCTTGTTTACAATAAGAGAAGACAGGAAGGTATAACCAACGAGATGATGGATATCGTTGGTGGCGCTGAAGCCTTGCGAGGAACATAATCTAAGGAGGAAGATAGATGAGCAGCGTGGAGGTCAGAGGAAAGATTGTACAGGTCATTGGAACGGTCGTAGATTTCAGGTTTCCACCTGATCAGCTTCCACCAATAAACGGCGCGATCTACGTAAGCAACCCTGCTATCAGCGACAAGGCGGAGAACCTCATTCTCGAGGTCGCCCAGCATGTCGGTGACAATACGGTCAGGTGTATTGCCATGAACACCACCGACGGCCTCATGCGCGGTCAGGATGCCGTCTACAAGGGCGGGCAGATATCCATTCCCGTTGGTAAGGAGATCCTGGGCAGGGTGCTCAATGTCGTCGGTGAACCCGTCGACAATCAGGGTGATGTCAAGACGGCCATGACCTACCCGATCCACCGCCCGGCGCCTTCCTTGACCCAGCAGAATACGAAGATCGAGCTCCTCGAAACCGGTGTCAAGGTCATCGATCTTCTCGAACCTTATCCGAAGGGCGGCAAGGTCGGTCTCTTCGGCGGTGCCGGTGTCGGCAAGACGGTCGTCATCATGGAAATGATCCACAACATCGCTCAGCACCATGGAGGCATATCCGTTTTTGGTGGTGTCGGTGAGCGCACCAGGGAAGGAAACGACCTGTGGCTCGAGATGAAGGGCTCCGGTGTTCTCGACAAGTGCGCGCTCATCTACGGACAGATGACGGAAGTCCCCGGTGCCCGTGCAAGGATCGGTCTTACGGCCCTCACCGCCGCCGAGTATTTCCGCGACGAGGAAGGTCAGGACGTGCTCCTTTTCATCGACAACATCTTCCGTTTTACCCAGGCAAATTCAGAGGTTTCGGCGCAGCTGGGCCGTATGCCCTCCGCTGTTGGTTACCAGCCTACCCTTGCAACGGACCTTGGAGAGCTTGAAGAGCGCATCACCTCCACGTTGAAGGGTTCCATCACCTCTGTTCAGGCCATTTACGTCCCTGCTGACGACCTCACAGACCCGGCGCCGGCAACGACGTTCGCGCATCTCGACGCGACAACGGTTCTATCCCGTCAGATATCGGAGCTTGGCATCTATCCGGCCGTGGACCCTCTCGACTCGACAAGCCGTATCCTCGACCCGCAGATCGTGGGTGAAGAGCATTACCAGGTTGCCCGGAATGTTCAGGCGGTCCTTCAGAAATACAAGGAGCTTCAGGACATCATCGCCATTCTCGGCATGGATGAGCTCTCGGAAGACGACAAGTTGACCGTTGCCAGGGCCAGGAAGATCCAGAGGTTCCTCTCGCAGCCGTTCTTCGTTGCAGAGGTTTTCACGGGACAGCCGGGCCGGTACGTTGCCTTGAAGGATACCATCAGGGGATTCAAGGAGATCGTCGAAGGCAAACACGACGAGCTTCCCGAGCAGGCATTCTTCATGGTGGGTACGATCGAAGAGGCTGTTGAAAAAGCGAAACAGTTCATGGGAGAATAAGAGAACGTTATGCTCAACCTTGAGATAATTACCCCCGAGAGAACGGTTGTCAAGGACGAAGTCGACGTGGTGGAGGCCACGGGAGCCGAGGGTGAGTTCGGCATCATGCCGGGCCACACCCAGTTCCTGACGGCCCTCCGCATAGGAGAGATTCGTTACAAGAAGGGTTCGGAGACCACCTATATCGCATCGAGCGGCGGGTTCGCTGAGGTGGTCGATGACAAGGTTACACTGCTTGTTGACACCGCGGAGTCCGCGAAGGAGATAGACGTTGAGCGGGCCAGGAAAGCGATGGAACGTGCCGAAACCCTTTTGAAGACGATGGCCTATGATCATGCGGAGTACCGGATGATGGAAATGGCATTGTTGCGGGCGATAGCCCGTATAGGCGTGGCGTCCAAGAAAATATAATGGTTTTCACCATCGACGAGAGGCTATTCAGCCTTTTTCCTGCTTTGCAGGTCGGTGTTGTTGTTTGTGAGATTGACAATATCAGGTATGGCGAAGATGGACTCGAGGAAGTCGTTGACGATCTGAGAGTTCATTTTTCTTTTGAGCGTCCGCAGGATCATCCGAACATAAAGGCGTGGCGTGAAGCCTTCAAGAAAATGGGTATGGCCCCGACGAAGTATCCGAGTTTCATAGAGTCCCTTCTCAGGCGGGCCCTCAAGGGGGGACCATTCCCGCGTTTCAACCCCCTGGTAGACCTCTACAATTCGGTTGCCCTCAAGTATCTTGCTCCCATCAGCGGGCATGCCGTGAGCGGGGTGGACGGCAATATCAGCCTTACCTTCGCGGCCGGTACGGAAACCTTCATCCCCATGGATATGGGCGAGCAGGAGGCGGTGGAAAAGGGTGAGGTGATCGTGAAGGATGACAGGGACGCACTCACGCGCCGGTGGCTCTGGAAAAGATCGAACAAGGACAGGATTGAGAGCGAGACTACGAGGGCGTGTCTCTTGATCCATGCCATGTCGGGCCTGCCCGATTGGCTCTGCGAGAGGGCAGCCAGGGATCTCGTCGACAGCATCCTCGTCAACGAGTATGGGAGGATCGTTCATCGTTCGATAGTCTCGGCGTCGGCCAAAGAGACCGAGTTCACGGTCTAAGGTCTGGAGCATTCAAAGAAAGGAGGACTTGCCCTATGGATCTGATTGAAGCCATCAAGGTGAGGAAGAGTGTCCGCGCGTTCAAGCCTGATGAGGTCTCGAAGGAGCAGATAGAGGAGATACTGCGGCTTGCCATCCATGCCCCGTCGGCCATCAACCTGCAGCCCTGGGAATTTGTGGTTGTTATGGGTGAAGAGAAGGCGAGGCTCAGCCGAAGGCTCATCAAGCTGTATCGTGAGAAACAGATATCCTGCAGCCCCGGGAACGTGAAGCCCCTTTCGGCCGAGTTCCATAAAAGGGGAGCCGAGTCTTTCATATTGATGAATCCTTACCTGGAAAAGATGGGGCAGGAGTTCAACCGGTTCGTGAACGAGGGAAGCTGCAACTTTTACGGTGCCCCGTCGGCGGTCATCTTTTGCCTCGACAACGCCTTTTCCGAGGCCCGTCTCGTGGATATCGGCATTGTTCTGGGTTATTTCCTCCTTGTCGCGCACAATTTCGGCCTCTCCACATGTCCCATCGGCCTTATCAATGCCTACGAGGACGATATCAAGGAGATACTGAACATTCCCGACAACAAGGACGTGGTGATCGGCGCCGCCCTCGGCTACGCTGACCCGGCAATCCCCATCAACGAATTCACCTCCCCCAGGGAAGAGCTGGAGAGCTTTGTGAGGTGGATAGACTAGAAAGACGGCTTGAATCGCTTGAGCCGCTTGAACGTTTGAGCGTGGGAAAAAACGTGAGACGTTGCTGATTGCAGCCGGCCGGTCCGGTTGACATGCCTTGCGCCTTCAACATCCAAGCGGTTCAAGCGGTTCAAGCCGTTTTTCTGGTCGGGGCGACTGGATTTGAACCAGCGGCCTCTTGCGCCCAAGGCAAGCGCGCTGAACCATACTGCGCCACGCCCCGATCAGCCACCAGCATATCACAGAAAAAGCCGCTTTTCAATAAGCCGGGCTTTCGGAATACGGGGCAGGGGCGTTGACTTTTTTAACGTTTCGGCTCACAATAAGGGCACCATGATCGGTATATCCAAACTCTACTGCGGGGCCGTGGAGGCCTCCGACCCCTTGAGGTACGGCAGGGATTCGTCGCTTCTGCCCTCGCATCTTTTGCAGTTCTCGAAGGACAAGAGACCCGTCGTGGTCTGGAACACGACGAAGCGCTGCAATCTCAGGTGCGTTCACTGTTATGCCTTCGCCGAGGGCGAAGATTACAGGGGAGACGAGCTGTCGACGCAGGAGGGCAAAGTGCTCATCGATGACCTGGCCCGTTTCGGTGTGCCCGTGATTCTTTTTTCCGGCGGGGAGCCGGTGCTCCGGGAGGACCTTCCGGAACTCATCGACCATGCGGTAAAAAAGGGTGTCAGGGCTGTCATATCGACGAACGGTACCCTCATCACGAAGGAAAAGGCCCGGGTGTTCGCCCGGTGTTCGCTCTCCTACATTGGTGTCAGCCTTGATGGCATGAGCGAGATAAACGATGCCTTCCGCGGTGTCGAAGGAGCCTTCGCGCGTGCCATGGACGGCATCAGGAACGCGAGGGACGCAGGGATAAAGGTGGGCCTGAGGTTCACCATCAATAAGAGGAATATCTGCGAGGTCCCGAAGATCTTCGACCTCATAGAGGAAGAGAGCATACAGCGCGTCTGCTTCTATCACCTTGTATATGCCGGGCGGGGATCGAAGCTCATGGACGAGGACCTCTCCCACGATGAGACGCGCCGCGTTGTCGATGTCATCATGGACAGGACGAAGGCGCTTTTCGAGAAGGGCGGATCGCCGGAGGTCCTCACCGTCGATAATCACGCCGATGGCCCTTACGTGTACCTGAGACTCCTTAAGGAGGACCCGGCCAGGGCGACTGAGGTGCTTGAGTTGCTGAGGATGAACGAGGGGAACTCTTCGGGCCTCGGCATTGCCTGCGTCGACGAAAAGGGGAATGTGCACGCAGACCAGTTCTGGAGGCACTACAGCTTCGGCAATGTTCGTGAGCGGCCTTTCAGCGCTATCTGGACGGATCTCACGGACCCGGTCATGGCAAAGCTCAAGGAAAAGAAGAAGCACGTGGGCGGCCGCTGCGCGACATGCAGATGGCTCGACGTCTGTGCCGGCAACTTCCGCGTTCGCGCGGAAGCGGCAACGGGCAACCTCTGGTCTGAAGACCCGCAGTGCTACCTGACGGATGAAGAGATAAAATGATAATGATCAATGACCAAATCCCAATAACCAAACAATAACCAATCGACCAATGATCAATGACCGGGCAAGGCTTAGATCACCGTCAGGCCGGTCGACCATTAACGCGACTGTTGCCTGGTAAATCGGAATCTGGTAAATTGGTCATTATCAGTTCGTACTCTGGGTGCCTGGTCCCTTGATGGCTTTTCCCCCCTTGGTTATTGAAATTTGGTCATTGGTCATTGTCTTCTAAGGAGGTTTCATGCGTTACCCGACGTACCGGCTGAGGAGAATGAGGAAGAACGAGAAATTGAGGAGCATGATCCGTGAAACCACGCTTTCACCCGACTGTCTCGTCTACCCCGTCTTCGTGAAGGAGATGAGTGAGCGGGAGGTTCCCATCGATGCCATGCCCGGAATCAGCCAGTTCTCCGTCGACGGTGTCCTCAGCGAGGTGGAAAAGACCCTCGATGCCGGTGTACCCGCCATCCTCGTTTTCGGCATACCCGAGAACAAGGATGAAACGGGCAGCGGCGCCTACGACAAAAATGGCATAGTCCAACAGGCGGTGCGGGCCATCAAGGGCCGCTTCAATGATGACATTCTCATCATCACCGACGTCTGCATGTGCGAGTACACGAGCCACGGCCACTGCGGCGTCGTGAAGGATGGCTACGTCGATAACGACGAGACGCTGAAACTCCTTGCGAAGAGCGCGCTCAGCCACGTCATGGCGGGCGCGGACATGGTGGCGCCCTCGGACATGATGGACGGCAGGGTGCGGGCCATCAGGGAGATGCTCGACCTTCACGGTGACTACAATGTGCCCGTCATGAGCTACGCCGCGAAGTATGCGTCCTGTCTCTACGGCCCCTTCCGGGAGGCGGCCGAATCGGCCCCGCAGTTCGGTGACCGCAGGTCCTACCAGATGGACCCGCCCAACAGCCGCGAGGCCATGCGGGAGATCGCTCTCGACATAGAAGAGGGGGCGGACATAATCATGGTGAAGCCGGCGCTCTTCTACCTTGACATCGTGAGCCGAGCGAGAGAGGTGTTCAACATGCCTCTCGCGGCATACAGCGTGAGCGGCGAGTATTCAATGATCAGGTTCGCGGCCGCAAAGGGGTCCTTCGACCTGAAACGGGCGGTCATAGAATCCACGACGAGCATCCGGCGCGCCGGCGCGGACATCATAATCACCTACTTTGCGAAAGAGATCGGTACATGGGCGAAAGAACATACCCTTTGAGGATGGTCGCCTGGGAGCTGACCCGCAACTGCAACCTTTCCTGCATCCACTGCCGCGCATCGGCGGCATCGGGTCCCTATGAAGGCGAGCTTTCGACGGAGGAATGCAGAGCCATCATCGATGACATCCTGTCCTTCTCCGAGCCCACGGTCATCCTGACCGGCGGGGAGCCGCTGATGAGACCCGATATCTTCGACATCATCGAATACGGTAACGACAGGGGATTGAGAATGGTCATCGCCGTGAACGGCACCCTTGTCGACGAAGCGGTGGCGAAAAGACTCAAGGCCTCGGGTATAAAGAGGGTGAGCCTCAGCATTGACGCAAGGGACGGAACCGGTCACGACAGGTTTCGTGGTGTCGACGGGTCCTTTCGGGCCGTGACAGGGGCGGCCGGGACCCTCAGGCAGGCGGGCCTGCCTTTCCAGATAAATACAACCGTGACGAGGCTCAATGTCGATGACTTGGACGACATCTATGCGTTGGTCAAGTCTCTCGGGGCTGTCGCCTGGCACATTTTTCTCCTCGTGCCCGTTGGCAGGGGAACAGGTCTCAAGGGAATGGAGCTCTCCGCCGAGGCCTACGAGGAGGTGCTCCACCGGCTTCGGGCAATTGAAAAGAGGGGCGAGCTGGAGATGAAGGTGACCTGCGCCCCGCACTATTACCGCATCGTGAAGGAAGACGGGGAGACGCCGAAAAGCGCGGGGTGCCTTGCCGGGAAGAGCTTCATGTTCATCTCGCACCGCGGTGTCGCCCAACCCTGCGGTTACCTTGAGATAGATTCGGGCGACGTGCGAAGGGACGGTGTGAGGACTGTCTGGGAGGGCTCCGAGGTTTTCCTGCGCCTGCGCGATCTCACGCTATATCGGGGAAAATGCTCGACCTGCCGCTATATACGAATCTGCGGCGGCTGCCGTGCACGGGCGTATGAGG
>MVQQ01000142.1 GCA_002067555.1 Syntrophorhabdus sp. PtaB.Bin184 | reverse complement strand
GAACATCCTCACCGAGGGCTCCGACAGGCTCACCCTTGCCGACACGAGCGAGGAGGGGGCCAACATGCTCATGCTTCAGACACGCCAGTCCCTGGGCATGAACGTCCTCAGCCTCTCCGCCGACGCGGCCCAGTCCGTACTACAGCTGTTCAGATAATAATAAGGTCCGGGCAAGAATGCGGAGCGCGACGGTCAGGGCTCCTTGCTGTCCTGGTCCTTCCGGATGCGCAGGAGCATCTTCAGATGGGTGCCTTTGCCGACCTCGGAGATGATGCGGAAGGTGTCGGAGAACTTCTTCATGTTCGATAGCCCCATCCCCGCGCCGAAGCCCATGCTGCGGATCTTGTCCGTGGCCGTGGAGTAGCCTTCCTTCATGGCGAGTCCGATGTCCTCTATCCCCTGGCCTTCATCCGCTGCCTCGATAATCACAAAATTGGGCTTTACTCTCAACGTTATCGTGCCCTGATCCGCGTAGGAACAGATATTCATCTCCGCCTCGTAGGTGACGATGGCGACCCTCCGGATAGTCTCTTTCGGGAGGCCCATCCCTGTCAGGATGGCCTTGACCTCGCCGGAGACGCGCCCGGCAAAATCGAATCCCGCCTCCACGGGAAATGATTTTTCATAGATCAGGGATTCACGAGAGGTCACGTGTCTCGCCGACCTTTTCTATGCAGCCGCGAATTCCCTGTGCATAGAGCCGCCCGACGGATTCAAAGAGGATGTACTTCGTTGATAACAGGGGTATTCGCAGTTCCTCCGCAAGCTGGATCGTTTCAGGCAAAGGGCGTTTTCCACGCACCAGTATGATGGCTGCGATATCGAGAACATCGGATGTACGAATTATCTGAGGATTCGTCAGACCCGTGAGCAGAAGACTCCCCGGCTTGGCAAAGGCCAGAACGTCGCTCATCAGGTCGGCCCCGAAGGCCGTCTTCACTTCCATTTCCAGTTGATCGTTGCCGACGATAACGTCTGCGTCAAGTATGTCTTTCACCTGCTGTAGATTCACTATGTTCTCCTTTCAACGCAGATAGGATATGTTAAAAGAGGGCATGTAATCAACCGGAAATTTCACAAAACATACAATCTGTGGGAGATTGCCTCTTCGAAGATGCGCCGATCAATAAACCTGTGGGGCCGAACCCTCCGTGCTGTCTTCGGCGTGGCCCCGCCGTTAATCAGCCGGCTGGCAGTGCGCTCCCATTTCTTTACAGACTCGCAGTATTCCCTTGAGCACGATGGATGTGTCCTGTTTTCCCGGTGATGTGGACACCACGAGGATCTGGCTCACTGTCTCCGAGAGAGCGGTTATCTGCATCCCGGCGGCTATGCTGCCGTCGACGAATTCAATGCTGAGGGCCTTATCATCCTTTCTGCTGATCCTGATGTCCTTGTTGGCCTGCAACACCTTAACGGCGGTGCTGTAGACCCTGTCGGCGGGGGCTTCCAGAAGGACGGTGGCGGCGTCGTATCCCTGCCGGGGGATGTTCTTCGACGCGTCGGCAGGCTGCGGCGACGCGCTGTCGGTGGCCTCGCTCGTAAGTTGCTTTATCTTCCCGAGGGCTTTTCTTCCCACAAAGACCCATTGCGCGTTGGCCACCCCCGAAAGGAGAATGAACGCCGCGAGGAACAGGGAGATAGACCGCATGACATGGTTCATGATGCTTGCGCCTCCGTCATCTTTTGCTCATTATCCATTCAAACGTGAACTTATACAAGCAGTTTCTTGAAGCTTTCCGGGCAGTCGTGATGATCTGTGGTACAATGGGGAAACGGAAGGCTGTGACGGAAACGGCCCGGGGCTGTGTGTTCCGGGCGAAAGGTGTGAATGTGACAGAGAAAAGGAGAGGACTCGATTGAAGCCCCCTCTGCCCACCATCGAAGGCGTGGCGCCGAGCTGCCTCAGACTGCCCTCAACGGAGGACAGGAATATACTCGAGTATCTTGGGGAGCGTTTCCCCAGGATAGAAGCGAAGATCTGGATAGAGCGGATGAGAAGGGGCAGGGTCGTCGACGGATCCGGCAATCCCCTCAACCCGGAGAGTCGCGGCCGCCGGGGAAGCTATGTCTTCTACTACCGTGAACTGGAAGAGGAGAGCCCGATCCCCTTCGAGGAGAGGATCCTCTACCGGGACGACCATATCCTCGCTGTCGACAAGCCCCATTTTCTCCCCGTGGTGCCCTCGGGAAGGTTTCTCCGGGAGACCCTCCTCGTCCGGCTGAAGAAGGATCTCCTGCTTGAGCACCTCGTGCCCATTCACCGTATCGACAGGGAAACGGCGGGGGTGGTCATATTCTCCCACGATCCCGGAACCCGGGGCAGGTACGCGTCGCTCTTTCAGGAACAGAAGGTCGAAAAGGTCTATGAGGCGCTTGCGCCGACCCTTCCCGGCACGAGCTTTCCCCTAGTTCATCGCAGCCGTCTGAAGGAGGGCAAGCCGTTCTTTCGGATGGAAGAGGTCGATGGGCCGGCAAACTCGGAAACGCGCGTCGAGGTCATTGAGGTGAGGGGAGATATAACCCTCTACCGGCTCATCCCGGCGACGGGACGAAAACACCAGTTGCGGGTACATATGGCCGCGCTCGGCATCCCGATCATCAACGACAGGTTCTATCCCGACGCGGGGCCCGCGGGAAGCGATGATATCCTGCGGCCCCTCAAGCTGCTGGCCCGGTCGGTTTCCTTCCCTGACCCGTTGACGGGAAGGCGCATGCGCTTTGAGAGCGCGAGAGAGCTGTCATGATGCGGGAGGTGACGAGCGATGAAGGAGCATCTGCCAGGAATCGGATCTGAGGGGTCAACCCTCCTTTTGCAGTTGTATCGTTTCAACCCTTACACGCGCCAGCCCTTTGTCGTAGAAGCCAAGTTTCTTAGCGGCACCGGCGGACAGGTCAATGATCCTCTCGCCTGACGAGGGGTTCCTGTCGCTCGGAAACGGTCCCCTGTCGTTTACCCTCACGATTATGGAACGGTTGTTCTCGAGGTTCGTTACCTTCACGTGTGTTGGGAGGGGGAGGTACTTGTGTGCCGCCGTCATCTGCGCGGGGTCGAAGACCTCTCCGTTTGCAGTCATGCGCGAAGCGTTGTGACGCAGGGTCTCGTAGCCGTACCATGACGCCATTCCCGTTTCGTCGTAGGACCTTGCCTGTTCCACGGACATGGGATAGTATCTCTTCCCCTTCACGGTGTACGGAGCTGTCTTGACGCGGCCCTTGCGGATCGCCTCGCGGGGCGGCATATCGTCAATGTCTTCGATATCTTCGTTGGCGAAGCCCCAATCGAGAGGGGCTTTTACCACCTTGAAGGTGTATTTCCCAATGGTATACACGATCTTCGTCGTGCCTGCCGTAAGCTCGTAGGTCCCTTTCACCGCGTAGTAGCCCCCCTTTATGGTGCCTTTGACGACGTAATAGGGCGCCTTGACCACTGAACAATCGGCAAGGAGAAGGAAGGCGGGAAGGATCAAGAGAGCAGGAAGCCTGCGCAATTGCCTTATCACGAAACTGAATGCTCTGCCTGCCGGGTCTGTCGGGGCCATACCGATAAAGAGCGTAGCATATTCCGCTGACGAATAGTACACCCACCGGATGGAAAGGAATTCGGCGGGCCAGCGGTTCGTTCCGTCGGTTTCCATTGCTCCTGGTTTGCCGTCGACCGAATATCTGTGGTCCTCGATGCTATATACCATGTATGAACAGGAAGAGGATATCGGGGCTTGTTTTATGAACCCGACGGACCTTCTCGTGCAATCAGCGAAGCTCGTAACCCAGGTGGAGGAGCAGGCGGCGGCCGTCGTCACCGCTATCGCCTTCTTCATGGGGAGCATGCGGACGGTCTTCATGCTCTACAGGAAAGGGTACGAGAACATAGTTCCCTACATCAAGGACCAGACCGGCAGGTTTATGATCATCTGCGCTCTGTGCACACCCCTTCCGTTCCTGGGCGGAACCGACGGCAAAGCCGGTACGTTCATCGGAACATTCCCGCGGATGGTCATATCTGCCGGATTCACTCAGGCAGGCAACGGAAAGGTCTTCGACAACCTGAAGAGCGTCAAAGCCAGGCTGCAGAAAGAGATTGGCTCCGGAGAACTTTCGGAAAAACTGACGAGCATCAAGGAGACCTCCCCTCTTACGGGGGTGAAGATCAAGTGGGTGGATGCCATAAAGGTGCGGTTGGCGCAACTCATCTTTCTTCTGCCCCTCATCCCGCCGTCATCCTGTCTCGCCCTTTTCCATCCTGCTCTGGGCGCGTTCATGATGATGATAAGCTACGTGGTATCGGAATACATGGCCGTCATCACCTGCGGCATAGGGGTGAACGTGGATGCGTCGAGCATGGCGTTCGTTCTTGAGACCGTCCGCGAACTGGTGCGAAGCCACATCGGAACCATCACCGGGTTTCTCTTCCATACACTCCTCCTGTTCACCTTCACCGGGGTCATCATCGCCGCCGCCGTGAGGGCTGCCGTATTCTGCGTAACCTTTCCCTATTCTATCATCACCATGGCCTTCGACTCCCGGCGTGAGGTGTTCTTTCAGGGCATCGTCAGGGCCTTTGCCATCGCGTTGACCCCCGTCGTGGCGGTCAACGTCCTCAACGTCCTCTCCATGGCCTATGATCTCTTCATGGTCGGAGGTCTCGCGGGCGGGATGGTGGACGCGTATCTGTTCAGTAACATCAATTCGCTTCTGGATACCGGTGTCTTCCCGGTGGCGTCAGAGATGTACGGGTTCATATTCCGGCTTTTCATCGCGACCGTTCTTGCGCCGTCGGTGCTCTCCGTCCCGGGCATCGTGTTCCTTGTCAGGAGCTACCGCGTCGCGTCCGAGGCCATAGGGGCGGGCCTCTACTATTCCGGCGGCACGGGCAGGGGAAGCGAAGGCGGCGAGTGAGGGTGCGAGGTCTCGCGTTCCTTCAATCGTGGGCCCGTGAGGGGCCTCGTTTCTCCCCCGTGTCCCGGAACGTCTTCAGGAAAAGAAGGAGCGGCGTCAGGATGAAGGCGTAGTTGCTCCATCCGGGGTGGTAGAAGGATGTGGCGATCGCCAGGAGCGCGACGATGCATGTGATGAGCGATCGTGCCGCGCCCCGGACCACGATTTTCCTGTCAATGTTCTCGTCGACGAGTCTCATCCCGTGGGTCGCATAGAACCAGCTCAGGAGGAAGAGAAGCCCAAGGACAAGGAGGTTCACGTCAAAGATGAGATTCGTGATGTGAAGATGGCTGTAGGCCGTCATCCAGGCGGCGGTGAAAGGCACCATGACGATGAACATCAGGATCGCTATCTGTATCCAGAGGAAACGGCGGTCCGTCCTCCTTATATGGTGGAACTGCTGATGGTGGGTGATCCACAGGATCGCGAGCAGGGCAAACGCAAGGACAAAACGGTCGAACTTGGCGATCTCCTTCAGGAACACACGAATCACCTCCCCTTCATCCTGAGAGCCCGCGCCGGGGAATGTGAAAGTCATGACGAGGAGCGTCATGGAGAAGGCAAAGATGCAGTCCGACAGGCTCTCGATGCGATGAGTCGTCATGAAGAACCTTTCCTGTGAAGACTGCGCGGTGTCCATATATGTATCGCTTATATCACTTCAGCGAAGATCGTGTCAATGGAATGGACTGGCTGTCAGGGACCAGCTGCCGTGGACGGAGTGCACCCAAGACCGGAGAGTTGAGCACATCACCCTGACCTGTTATAATTCTCTTCACGATGGTGAGTATGAACGGGCACGCAAAGAAACCGGATGATTTGCCGACAGGTTGTGATGGCGTCAACAGGTCCTGAACATCTCGAGAACACCCGTTACCACCGGAAGGAGGTTATCGTGAGAACTGTCCGTCATTGCCTCGCCCTTCTCGTGTTTTTGCTGCCCGTACTTATCGCGCCATATCACGCGGCCGCCCAGACTTCGGTGCAACAGACGATGAAGAAGTACAACTGCGCGAAAGACCGCAGCGGTGTCACGTTCTGCCAGAGGGTCGCCCCGGCCGGGCGGTACTCCGGCCAGGAAGGGGTGTACACTGAAAAGTCCGAAGGCAAGACCTGCAAATGGAAATGCAGGACCGAGCGGGGTATCGAAACGTGTCAGGGAAGTGGTCCCGAGTGCACCGGCAAGGCGCCGCCGCACTGGAGATGAGCGCCCCTGCAATAGCGGTACTAAAGGGCATCCAGCGGCATCAGCACGGCCGGATGCCCTTGTATTTCTATCGGATGCTTCCCCCGAAGTTGCCCTGCAACCCCGGGGGAAGCTATTACTAGTTGTTGCAGTGCAATGAGAAATAGGCCTTCTTGGAATCCTTGGGATCCGGAGAGATGATCCGGAGGGCCTGCCAGCCTGAGGTGGAGAAGCCCGGGCCCCCTATCTGCCACGTGCTGGAAACGGTCTGGGCGCCCTGACTTGTGAAAGTCACCGTCCTGACCGGCCCGGTAGCGCCGTCGCTTCGGATGAAGACGTATTTCACGGTGACGGGGTTGGAAGGGCTGATCGTTGTTCCCGCCGCTGCTATATGGCCCTTGAAGGTGATGACCGTGGGGCATGCACCGGAATACGACTCGGGCTGGGCCTTCATCATTGTCACCGCGATCCTTGGTACAGAAGTGTCGACCTGCCCCGGCTGGTCTGGAGCCTGTCGCCGCGGTTGCCGGGGAAACTCGGCGCAACCGATGGTGATGCAACTTGCAGCGAGAAACACAGCCACGAGGAAGACCGGGAACACTCGTTTTGAGAACATAAACTCCTCCCTGTTTGGTTTTTCTTGTATACGACCTATCTGCCGATTCTTCCATTGTAGGTTCCGCAGCAATAATATGTCAAGCCTGCAAAGACACGTACCGGTCTCGCGCTTCACACAAAGCGGATGAGCAGGAGTGGCGAAAAGGGAAGGGGATGTCCCCGTGTTGTGCGTTGAACGCTTTTCCGGACCGTCTTCGGGAAGCTCTGACTCGCGTGTTTGCGCGCTGAGCCTCAACCTGTGCGCCCCTGTGCTAGGCCTTCAAAAGGATTCCCGCTATGATGGACAGGCCACAGATGAAATAGACCATCCTGACGTACTTGCCGTGGAGGTCGAGAAGGACCCAGTCGTCCGTCCCGAGAACAATACGGATGAGCTTGACGATGAGGAGCACGCTGATGAGGGACATAAGGGCCCAGGGTGACAGGAACCCGGCGAGGATGAGCCAGAAGATGCTCGCATAGATGAGGATAAAGAAAACGATGAGCCCCCGGAAGGCGCCTTTTCGGCCGAGCCTGACAGCGAGGGTCATCTTGCCCGAAGCCTCGTCGGTCTTCATATCCGGGAGACTCTGGTAATAGAGGATGGAGGCCACCATGATCCCGACGGGAATGGAGACGAGAAGAGGCTCGAGAGCGGGGGTGCCCGCCACGACCCAGTATGTCCCCGCCACCATGATGGGCCCCATGTTGATCCCCACGAATAGCTCGCCAAGCCCGTGATACCCATACCGTATGGGAGGGGCGACATAGAAATAGCTGCTGAAGGCGGAGAAGAGGACGGGGATGGCGAGAAGATGGAGCCTGAAATGGAAGACTATGATGTAGGCGATGAAGAAGGCTATAACGTAAAGGGCGATTATCACCCTCAGCATCACCTGCGGGCTGATCTTCCCCTCCTGGATGACGCGGGAGCCGCCGATCGATTCGCCGGCATCGGTCCCCACAAGGTGGTCGAAATAGTCGTTGGCCAGGTTCGTTATGAGGTGGACGATGAGCGAGCCGAGAAGGACAAGCAGGAAGCGCCCGGGCCTCGCGGTGCCCGTTGTCTTGACTGCCATCGACCAGCCGATGATAAGGGGTATGAAGGTGGCCACGAAGAAAGGCAGCCTGCTTGCCTGTGCCCACGCCTTCAGGGTGCCGCCTGTCATGCTGCTCCTTCCCCGGGTTTGATTCCCACGTGGAGATACGTGACGCCGAGAGTGAGGGGATACTTCGTTACCTTGACCATGCCGGCCTTCTCCATCATGGCCGCAAAGGCGTCGGGCTGGGGGAAGTTCATGATCGAATCGGCAAGGTAGTGGTACGCGGCAGGATTCGGGGAGAACCTCCTGGCAAGGCGGGGAAGGATGTGGTTGAGATAAACGTGGTAGAAAAGCTTGAAGAGACGGTTCTGTATGAAGGTCATCTCGAGGACCATGACGGCGCCTCCGGGCACAACCACACGCAGCATTTCCCTTAAGGCCCGTTCACGGTCCGGAATATTTCTGATACCGAAGGCGATGCCGACAACGTCGAAGGAATCGTCTTGAAAGGGAAGCTCCAGGGCGTCGCCCTGCATGAGGGTGATGCGACGGTCGAGCCCTTTTTTTTCGACCTTCACCTTCCCGAGTTCCAGCATCTCGAAAACGAAATCGGCGCCGGTGACGCTTATCCCGCCGTATCTCATCGCCGCGTCAATGGAAAGGTCGCCGGTGCCGCAGGCGACATCGAGGAAGCGCATGGTCTTGAAGAAACGCATCTTTTTCACGGTGAAACGTCGCCACGCGATATCGCGGCGCAGGCTCAGGAAGTGATTGAGAAAGTCGTACCTGCCCGTGATCGTGGAGAACATCTCCTTCACCATCCCGATGCGCTCCGCTTCCGTCACGGTGCGCACGGAAGGGTATTTCCTGTCTACAGGCTTTTCCATTTGCAGAATTTCCTTTCAAGAAGCTCGAATATCTCGTACATGATGATGCCGATGATCGACAGGGCGATGATCCCCACGAACATGGTGGCATATTCGGCGCGTCCCCAGGAGTCGATGATATAGAATCCGAGGCCCTCGCTCGTTGCGATGGATTCGACAAGGAAAAGGACTGCCACCGCGGTCCCGACGCCGATGCGAAGGGACGTGAAGATACCGGGCAGGCTGACCGGCCAGACGACATGGAAGAAGAAGTCGAGCCTGCTTCCTCCCAGAGACCTGAGCGAGTAAGTGATCTCCCGGTCGATCTTGCGCGCGCTGTCCCGGGTTGTAATAAGGAGCTGGAAGAATATGATCATCGTGATGAGGACGATCTT
>MVQQ01000141.1 GCA_002067555.1 Syntrophorhabdus sp. PtaB.Bin184 | reverse complement strand
GATGAAGGCCGTATGGGGGTTCAACCCCTATCTCGTCGTCAACAGGCTTCCCATCGGAGTGGGCCCCGAAGAGGTTGCCGGCAAGATCCAGAGCGTCGCCAGGCGCTGGCTCGCCCGGGAGGTCAAGCTCCTCGGCAGCATCGGCCGCCACCCAGACGTCGAACGAAGCGCCATAGACCTCGTTCCCGCCATAACCCGCCAGCCCAGGAGCACCTTCGCCACGGAAATAGCCACCATAGCGAGCAGGCTGCTGGCTCCCGGGGGGAGGTGAGGAAAGAAAAGACATTATCTCTCGCCCGTTCGTCGCTTGCGCTCCTCTCTAGAGTTCGCAGAGGTCGCAAAGAGAGACGGAAAAGAGAGAAAAGACTGCCGCCGGATTTCGGAGCCTACCAAAACCCGGCGGCCTTCTCGTCCCGCCGTGCCGGCGGGAGAGAAAGAAAATATCCTTATTCTGAGCAAGCTGTCCCCCTCATCCCCTCAGTTCCCCTCCCCATCGCTCCCACCTGAGAAGAACCCCCTTCTTTGCGTCCCGTCGCAGACGGGATGCAAAGCCGGCCGGATTTTGGAAGGCTTCGAAATCCGGCCGAATCTTTTCTCTGCGATCTCTGCGGGCTTGAGCGAAGCGGGCGAGAGGCAAAGTCTTTAATCTTCTCCACGAGTTGCTTTCCCGCTTGACATAATCCCGCGGGCGGCATTAACTTTTAAGAAATCGGGAGGTTATCGTGAGAATAGGCGGGTTTGATCTTATTGATCCTGTTCCGGAATTGAATGCCCCTTACGTGCTGGCAACTCTGCGGCCCTGGATAGATGTGAATAATGTGGGGAGCCTCGTCCTCAGGGAGCTTGTGGGTCAGTTCGGGGCCTTCGAGCTGGGGCAGCTCAGGAGGCCGGGGAGGTTCTACGATCTTACCCGGTACCGGCCTACCATAGATATCGAGGGGGCCATAAACGAGCTCACCGTGCCGAACACGATGGTCCACTATGCCCGGAGGAAGGGACAGAACGACCTTGTTTTCCTCGACCTTCTTGAGCCCCACGCCAATGCCGATATCTACGTCGATTCCGTCGTGAGGCTTCTTACGACCCTCAAGACGAGCAAATATGTCCTCCTGGGAAGCATGTACGACGTGGTGCCCCATACGAGACCGCTGCTCGTGAGCGGATACGGTATGGGCGAAAAGGCGCTCCAGGATGTGAGGATGGCGGGCGCCATGCCCATCACGTACCGGGGACCTTCCACCTTTGCCAACCTCATAACGAAAAAGGCGGCGGAGGCGGGCATCGACGCGGTGGTCTTCATCGTTTCCCTGCCCCAGTACGTTGTAATGGAAGAGGACCACGTGGGGAAGGTCAGGCTGATGGAAGTTCTCAACATGCTCTATAACATTCCCATCGACAAGGAGGAGTTCGAGAAGGCGCTGCGTCAGCGCGAGACCATCACAGAGAGGCTCAAGGCCTCCCCTGAGGTGGCGGACGTCCTCTCCCAGCTCGAGAACACCTACGACATGCGGGTGAAGGCAATGGAGAAGGAGGGCATCCTCCAGCTTGGCTCCGACATGGAAGAGATCTTCTGGAAGACCATGGAGAAGAACATAGGGAAGGCCTGATCCCGCCCGAAGGCTGCCAGGCGCGGGTCGGGGTAACGCCATCCACGATCATCTTCCGCCGGCCGTTCTCTCCCGTGACCGGCCTTCGCCGTCATGTACAGCCTTGTCGGGCCGCACCGGCGTGCCCCATCCCGAAAGAAGAATGGATGTGACGAAAACCTTGACAAAAGGACGTTGGACATGGTCTTGAAATGTTTGCGCATTAGTTGACAGTGCGGGTCCTGTTGCTTATAATGGCTGAACGGGGACAAGGAAGTATCTGCCTGTCATAGTGCGGTGGCCGGTCATTGTTGGACCGGGATAGAGAACGGGTTTTTTCGCTTGGGTTGCGGGGACGATATGAAGGAACGGGAGGAGATAAAGGAACCTGTGAATGCCCTTGTCTCTTTTTTCTCTGTGGTAGGCCGCTCAACCATGCGCATTGTCGGGAATTTCGGCGCCATGGCCGTCTTCTTCTTCCTTGCCTTTGTCAACATCTTCAGGGCGAGACAGATACGTGAGATCACGAACCAGACCTACTACATCGGAGCGAAATCGTCCCTTATCGTGATGCTTGTGGCCCTCTTCACGGGCATGGTGCTGGGCCTTCAACTTTTTTACACGCTCGTGAAGTTCGGTTCCGTGGGTGCCCTCGGGTCGGCCATTTCCCTTTCTCTCGTTCGGGAGTTGGGGCCGGTCCTGACGGCCATCATGATAACCGCGCGGGCCGGTTCGGCGATGGCCGCCGAGATCGGGATACTGCGCAATTCGGAGCAGATCGACGCGCTTTACACGATGGGAGTCGATCCCATCCGCTACCTGATCAGCCCCAGGGTGGCTGCTTCCATCATCAGCTTTCCCCTGCTTACGGCGTTTTTCGACCTCATAGGCATCATCGGCGGGTATATCACGGGCGTCGTCCTCCTGGGGACCAACGCGGGGACGTATTTCTACCGCGTGCAGTCCTCCATCGACATGGTGGATATCCGGGGGGGTTTCATGAAGGCCCTCGTGTTCGGTGCCATCGTCTCCTGCATCTGCTGTTTTCAGGGGTATTTCTGCCACATGAGGAGTGACGGGTTTGGCGCGAAATCGGTAGGTTTGGCCACGGTATCGGCGGTTGTGATCTCCTGCGTGATGATCCTCGTTTCCGACTACGTGGTGACATCATTCCTGATGTAAGGACGGATATGGACACTCCTCTCATAGAGTTCAGGAACGTTACGAAGCGGTTCAACGGCAGGACGGTGCTGAACGACGTCAACCTGAGCATCTACGAGAACCAGGTCACCACGATCATCGGCAAGAGCGGCACCGGCAAGAGCGTGCTCCTCAAGCACATCATCGGCCTTCTCAAGCCTGACGAAGGCACCATCCTCTTCCAGGGCACCCCCATCAACAAAATGAAGAAGGCCGAGTGGGAAGGACACAGGCACAAGATAGCCTACCTGTTCCAGAACAACGCCCTCCTCGACTCGATGACCGTGCTCGAGAACGTCGCCTTTCCCCTGCGTCAGACGACGGACCTGCCGAAGGCGGAGATAGAGAAGCGGGCGATGAAGAGGATAGAGGACCTGGAGCTCCTGGAGGCGGTCGGAAAATTCCCGTCGGAGCTGTCGGGGGGTATGCAGAAACGGGTGGCCCTGGCACGCGCGCTTGTCACCGACCCCCAGATAGTCCTTTTCGACGAGCCGACGACAGGCCAGGACCCCATCCGGAAGAACATGATCCTGAGTATGATCATCCATTACAGAAAGAAATACGGTTTCACCGCCGTCATGATAAGCCACGATATCCCCGACGTGTTCTTCATCTCCGATCGGGTCATCATCCTCTGGGAAGGAGGCGTGGGCTTTGAGGGGCCTTACGAGGAGGCCCTCAAACAGAACGTCCCCATGATCGACGAATTCCTGCGGAGCCTCGACGGTTTCGAGGACCAGCTGACTGGCCTTCTCTCCCGGGAGGCCTTCAAGATGCATTATTCCGGGATGCTGGGGAGCGCTGCCAGGGAGACGACCTCTTCCGCGGCGCTTTTCGGCGTTCGTCTCAACATCCTCTACGAGGCGCTTGGGGCGCAGGCCGCGCTGGAGGCCTTGAGGGCCCTGGGAGAGTACACCAACCGGTATTTCAACGCCATCGGCGGTTTCTCGGCGCGCCACAGCAGGGACGAGATATTGACCATATTCCCCCGCAAGACCATAGAGGAGGCCCGTAAGCTGGTCGAGGACTATTCCCTGGAACTGGAACACGGCGTCATAGACCACATACGGGATATCGCGTCCGCGAATGCCGGCGAGGCCACCTGTTTCGATATCCACATCCATGCCGGGGTCACGGAGGTCTCCCCCGACGACACGATAGACGAGATAATCGAGAAGGGCCGGGCGAAGCAGGAGATCATATCAACATACCGGTGTGATTTTGGAGGTAAGGACCAA
>MVQQ01000140.1 GCA_002067555.1 Syntrophorhabdus sp. PtaB.Bin184 | reverse complement strand
CAGCGTCTATCACCCTTCACGGACCAGTATGCTGATGCAACGCTGCCCATCGGTCCGGGTACAGAGGTTATCGGAAGAGGAATGAAAAGATTAAGAGACGGTTTTAAGTTTTAGGTTTTAAGTTTTAAGTGAAAGACCGGAGTAAACAGAATAGCGGGATGCTCCTGTATTTCAGGGGAAGAGAGCCGGTTTTATATCTGTTTTCAACCTAAAACCTAAAACCTAAAACTTAAAACCGTCTCTATCCCAATTCGTTAAAGACGATCTTTCCGTCGACCATGGTGAAGAGGTTCCTGCCGCAGAGCGTCATGCCACGGAAGGGGGTGTTCTTCCCCTTTGACGCGAAGGAGTTCCTGTCCACCGTCCATTCCATGTCGGGGTCGAAGACGATGATGTCGGCGGGGGCGCCCTCGGTTATGGTGCCGGCCGTAAGGCCAAGCAATTTGGCCGGGTTAACGGTCATTTTCGCGAGGAGTCCCTTCAGATCGAGGATGCCCTCGCGGACAAGACTGAGTGACAGGGCAAAGGCTGTTTCAAAGCCGGAGATGCCGAAGGTGGCGAGGTCGAACTCCACGTCCTTGGAGGTGACCTCATGAGGCGCGTGGTCCGTTGCTATGATGTCGATGGTCCCCTTCCTGAGAGCCTCCTTGATGGCGCTGACGTCGTCCTGCGACCTCAGCGGGGGATTCACCTTCGCGTTCGTGTCGTACGCGAGGGTCGCCTCATCGGTGAGCGTGAAATAATGGGGGCACGTGTCGCAGGTGATCTTCCTGAACCTCCGCTTCGCGCGCTCGATGATCTCCACGCTGCCCGCCGTCGAGATGTGGGTGAGGTGGATCGGCGCGTCGACATATCGTGCAACGGCAATGTCCCTGCCCACAATGAGCTCCTCGGCGATGGCGGGGATCCCGTCAAGACCGGTCAGGAGCGAGGTCCGTCCTTCATGAACGCAGCCGCCGGAGAGGGTTTCGTCCTCGCAATGGGATATCACGGGCAGTCCGAATATCTTCGCGTATTCCAGGGCCTTGCGCAGGAGCCCGGCCCCGCGCACGGACCTGCCATCGTCTGAGATCGCCACTATGCCGGCCTCGAACATCTCGCCTATCTCGGACAGCTCTTCGCTCCGGAGACCCTTTGTGACCGCGCCGCAGGGGAGGACCTTGCAGACGCCGTCCGTGCGGGCCCTGTCGACAATGAATTCGGTGACGCTCCGTGAATCATTCACGGGGTCCGTGTTCGCCATGCAGACCACGGTGGTGAATCCGCCGCGGGCCGCCGCGGCTGTCCCCGTCCGTATGGTTTCCTTGTATTCGTAACCGGGTTCGCGCAGGTGGCAATGCACATCGATAAGACCGGGCGCCACGATACGTTTCGATGCGTCGATGATCCGTGTATCGTCTTCGGTCTTGCGGATGTTCTTCGAGATCTCTTTGATGGTCGAGCCGTCGATGAGGACATCGTACCTGCCGTCGACGGAGTTCTTCGGGTCGATAACGCGGCCTCCCCGTATCAGGGTTTTCACGCTTCACCTCCGATGAGGAGATAAAGGACGGCCATCCGGACCGCCACACCGTTCTCGACCTGGTCCAGGATCACCGAGGATGGGCCGTCAGCGACCTCGTCGGAGATCTCGATACCCCGGTTCATGGGCCCCGGGTGCATGATTATCACGTCATCCCGGGCGGTCTCGACATGCCCCTTCGAAAGGCCGTAAAGGGTGGAGTACTCCTTGGTCGATGGTATGTATGTCGTGCCGCCCCTCTCCTTCTGGATCCTCAGCATCATGATCACGTCGGCGTTCCTCACGGCGCGCTTGAGATCGTACTCGACCCTGACCCCCAGGGTTTCGAGGTGAGGGGGTATCATGGTGGGCGGTCCGCAGCAGATGACCTCGTTCCCGAAATTCTTGAGTGAGAATATGTTCGAGCGGGCAACCCTGCTGTGGGCTATGTCTCCGACGATGACGACCTTGAGGCCGTCGATGCGCCCTTTCTTGTCGCGTATGGTGAAAAGGTCGAGGAGGGCCTGCGTGGGGTGCTCGTGGGACCCGTCCCCTCCGTTGATGATACGGGAGTCGAGAATACCGGCGAGCATGTGGGGTGCCCCGGGCATGCCATGGCGGATGACGATGGCATCGGGCCGCATTGATTCGAGGTTCCTGGCGGTATCCTTGAGGCTCTCCCCCTTTGTCGAACTGCTTGTGCTGGAGGATATGTTTATCGTGTCGGCACTGAGGCGCTTCGCTGCTATCTCGAAAGACGTGCGGGTCCTGGTGCTTGGCTCGTAGAAGAGGGTGATGACCGTCTTGCCCCTAAGGGTGGGAACCTTCTTGATCTCCCGTTTTGAAATGTCCTTGAAAGATTCGGCCGTATCGAGAACAAAAAGTATCTCCTCTCTGGAGAGGTCGCGAATACCGAGGAGGTCTTTTCTCTTCCAGTTCATCAGGCTTTTACGATCACCACTTCATCCTTGCCGTCTATTTCGCTCATCCGGACGAGGACCTCTTCATTCTCATTCACGGGACAGATGATCCCCGCATAATCGGGGTGAATGGGCAGTTCCCTCTCACCGCGGTCCACGAGGACGGCAAGCTGTATCCTCTTCGGCCGTCCCAGGTCCATGATGGCGTCTATGGCAGCCCTCGTCGTGCGTCCCGTGTGCAGGACGTCATCGACGAGGACAACGGTCATGTCGTTCACATCGAAAGATATCTCGGTCTTCTTGACCTCGGGCCAGCGGAGCTTGGAGATGTCATCGCGGTACATGGTGATGTCGAGAGCGCCGACAGGCAGCGTGATGCCTTCCACGTCCGTCACCTTTGCATGAATGCGCCGGGACAGGTAAACACCCCTCGTCCTGATCCCGATGAGACACAACCCGGTACATCCCTCGTTCTTCTCCAGGATCTCGTGGGTGATCCGGGTGACCGTCCGCCCGATCGCTTTCTTGTCCAGAATGACCCTTTTTTTCATTTAATCATCAAAGTAGATGGCTTGTTGCGCACAATTCTCCATGCACGCCCCGCACTCGATGCAGTCTTCCGGCGCCTCGACAACGACGGTACCGTCCTTATCGGCGAATACTTCGTAGGGGCATATGGACACACATTCTCCGCAATCGATGCAGGATGCCCGGGAAACATAAGGTCGCACGGTACGTTACTACTATAGAAAGTTTTGAAGGAAAAAGCAATAAGAAGACAGGTAATGGGTAAGAGGTCATGGGTTATGGGAAAAGATTCTCAGTCTTTTCTATCACCGATCACCTATCACCCATAACCCGTCTTCATTTTTATCACTGAAAGCCGGTAGAGGGGCCGCCCTCGTGCCGGCTTTCAGTTTGAAAGAGAGTTTTCCTGAGATCCTTGCAGTCTTAAGATTCGTATTCCTCGTTCTCGCCGCCATATGAGGATTCACTGCTTTCCTCGGCCGGGGCGGGTTCCGGTTCGGCGTATGCCGTGGTCTCCGCGGCAGGTTCCGAGAAGGAGGCCGTCTGTTTTCTCTCCATCACGCAGGAGCCGTTGAAGACAGCCCCGTTCTCGATCATGACGAAGGGCGTGTTGAGGTCGCCATTGTGCGTTGCCGTGTTCTTGAGGACGATCTGCTCGCCGGCGACAACATTCCCCGTGATGGATCCATGAGAAATGAGCGTTTTCGTA
>MVQQ01000139.1 GCA_002067555.1 Syntrophorhabdus sp. PtaB.Bin184 | reverse complement strand
CTGCCGGCAACACCGAGAACGAGCATGATCCCGAAGACGGGCACCACGATATACCACCATCTGACAAGGGCGAAGGAGAATATGTCGTACATGTTGCCGGGCCCCACGTCCATGTTGCTGTTCGTGGCAAAGTTCGCGTACACCCTGAACATCTCCTGGAAGCCCTTCGAGACCGTGAAGTACAGGAAAATGGTCGAGAAGAGGATCATCACGGAGGTGTTGACCTCCCGGGAGACCGCTATCTTACCCTTCTTGCGCGCGTCTTCCAGCCGTTTTTCGGTGGGCTGCTCGGTCTTTTCCTGAAAATTCTCCGACATATCCTATCCCATCATCCGGATGACCCGGATGAGATCCGTTTCCAGCCCCCGAAAGAGGGAGCTTATGTTCGGCACGATGTATCCCAGCGACATGCCCAGCATCAACACGGTTATGAGTATCTTCACGGGGATGGCATCGACGAAGATGTTCGCCTGCGGGATCATCCGCGAAAGCATCCCGAAGGCCAGTTCCACGAGAAAGAGCGTCACGATTATCGGGGCGCCTATCCTGAAGGCCGACCCGAAGATGCTCCCCGTCGCCTTGACGAGGAATCCCGCCAGGGAGGAATTGAGGGACATGGCTCCTATGGGCAGTTCCTGCAGACTGTAAGCTATGCCCTTGATGAGCATGTGGTGCGCGTCGATGACGAAGAACACGAGGAGCGCGATGAGGTTCTTGATCTGTTCCAGCAACGACACCTGCTGCTGGGAATAGGGGTCCATGAAGCGGGCAAAGCCGAGACCGGCCTGCAGTGATATGATCTCGCCCGACATGCTCGCCGAGACAAAGACAAGGCGGACGACAAACCCGATCGTCGCCCCGATGAACACCTCCTTCGCGCAGAGGACAAAGAGAAGGAAGGAGTCCTGCTGCACGGTCGCGGGTGCCTTCACGAGATCGTAGAGAAGATAGGCGATCATGAGGGAAAGCCCGCCCTTGAACAGTGCGGAGACGGACCGGGACGCGAAGAGCGGTATCATGAACAGCACCGCCGCCACGCGGAAGAAAACGAGGAGGAATCTCTGTATCTCGAGTGTTATGGCAATTTCCGTCATCTATCTCACGTACAGTGGTATGTTGCTGATGAGATTCGCTGTGAAGGAAATGGCGAAGTTCATCATCCAGGGAAACAGGACTATGAGGCAGACCGAGATGACAAGGATCTTCGGCACGAAGACAAGGGTCATCTCGTGGATCTGCGTGGCCGCCTGAAAGATGCTGACGATGAGGCCCACCGCTATGGACGCCACGAGAAGCGGCGACATGAGGACGAGCGTCGATTTGAGAAAGTCTCTGAATATCTGGACAACTAGGTCCTGGCTCATTTTCCGTCTCCTATTGAAAACCTTTGATGATCGACCCCACGAGGAGGTTCCACCCGTCCACAAGAACGAAGAGCATCACTTTGAAGGGCAAAGATATGAAAATGGGCGGCAGCATCATCATCCCCGCCGACAGAAGAACGCTGGCTACGACCATATCTATCATGAGAAAGGGTATGTAGAGGAGGAACCCTATCTGGAATGCCCTCTTGAGCTCGCTTATGGCGAAGGCGGGAACGATGACCTTGAGAGGCAGATCCTTCGGCCCTTCCGGTCTCTTCAGGTTGGCAATGTTCATGAAGAGAGCCAGGTCCTTTTCCTTCGTGTACTTGAGCATGAAGGTGCCCAATTCCTTCGTGGACTTGTCCATGAACTCCTCGAAGCCGATCCTGTTGGCGAGATAGGGTTTCAGGGCCGCCTCGTTGACCTTGTCGTAGGTCGGCGCCATTACGAAAAGGGTGAGGAAGAGGGAAAGACCGATCACCACCTGGTTCGGGGGAAGCTGCTGTATTCCCATGGCCTGCCGGAGGAAGGACAGGACGATGACGATCCGCGTGAAGGAACTCATGAGAAGAAGGATGGCAGGTGCGAACGCAAGCACGGTAAGGACGATGACGATGTTGATGAGGTTGCGTCCGCCATCGGCGCCGACAAGGGAGTTCAGGATATTGACGGACCCGGCAGTCTTGTCGGCCTTCGCCGAGGCAACGGCAGGCAATGCTACCAGCGAGAGAAGGAGGCATATAACCACGAAGTATTTCACGAATTCTCCCCCTCTTTGCGCCACTTCGCCAGAAGCGATATCTCCTTGTCCCCGGAACCGACGACGAGGACATAGTCCCTGACCTCAACGACGGATATGAACTTCCTTGGCGCGAGGTAGATGGTGTCCACTTTCCTGAGGCCGTAATTCGCCACGCCCTTCGGCCTGAACCTGAGGTTCAGTTTCCCGGCGTACCTCGACAGGAGGTAGATGCCGGCGATCATCCCCGCCATGATGAAGATGACCTTGACTATGCCGAGGTATGTGTCCATCAACCAAGCTCCTGAACGCGTTCCTTGGGGGTAAGGATCTCCATGATCCGCACTCCGAGCCGCTCGTTCACGAGAACTATCTCGCCCTTGCCGAGCAGCTTGTCGTTGACGTAGATATCGACGGACTCGCCGGCTATCCTGTTGAGCTCGATGATGGAACCCTTGGAGAGGGCCAGAAGCTCGCCTATCGTGAGCTTCGTCCTTCCTATCTCGACGGAGATGTCCACGGAGATATCGAGAAGGCTGTCGATGTTCATCTCGAACTTCTTTGTGCCGCCGTTGGTGCCGGCCGCGGGTGTTTCGTTCACGGCTGCTTCATTCAACAGATCTTCCATTGTTCCTCCCTGGTCCAAACACCGAGGCGCGGTGACGGACCGCCACATATGCCCCTCTTATCACTGTCACTGAACGATCTCATCCACTCTCACCGCCTTGCTGCCTTTGAAGACACCCATCTTTCCGCGGAACTTCGTCTTCCTGTGGATCTCCACGTCGAT
>MVQQ01000138.1 GCA_002067555.1 Syntrophorhabdus sp. PtaB.Bin184 | reverse complement strand
CGGCGCGGGTGCAAATGCCCGTCACTCCATCGGCACGGGCATCATAGGCGGCATGTTGGGAGAGACAACACTGGCTATGCTCTACGTCCCCCTGTTCTTCTACATCTTCGACAGGTGGGCGGAGAAGTCGGGAAAGAAGGAGTTCGTACCGGAGAAGGGATCTTCCGGGGCTTCCGGGGAACCGGCGCCGCCCGACGGCGCGACGCCGGAGAAGGAGGAGGGCTGACATGATGAAGAGATTTCTCCTCCTTCTGACAATAGCTCTCCTCGCTGCGGGATGCGCCATCGGTCCCGATTACAAGCGCCCCGAGATCGACGTCCCCCAGGCCTACCGGTACGGGAATGGCGAGGGCAAGACCGACGCTGCCGACAGTGAATGGTGGAAACAGTTCAACGATCCCATTCTCGATAAGTACATCGCAGAGGCGCTCGCCAACAACAAGAACGTGAAGATCGCGGCCGCCAATGTTGAACGGGCCGGGGGCGCCCTGATGACAACGCGCTCCGCCCTTTTCCCCCAGATATCGTACAATGGATCGGCGGAACGGACACAGATCTCGAAGAACAACCTGACGGTGCCCACCCAGAACCCATACAACAACTACCAGGCCCTGGGAGGAGCCAGCTGGGAGATCGACCTCTGGGGCCGCTTAAGGCGCCTCACGGAGTCGGCCCGGGCCAGTCTGTACGCAACCATGGAGGCGCGGCGCGGGATCGTCCTGTCGCTTACCGCCGAGGTGGCCTCCACGTACATCCAACTCAGGGCCCTAGACGAACAGCTCGTGATCGCCCGCGACACCCTGAACACATACAAGGAGTCGGTGAGGATCTTCGAACTGCAGAACAAGTACGGCCAGGTATCGGGCATGACCGTTGAGCAGGCACGTTCGCAGTACGAGACCGCGGCATCGCAGATACCGCAGATCGAGGTTGAGATCGCCCAGACGGAGAACGCCCTGTGCATACTCCTCGGCCGCAACCCGGGTCCCCTCGAGCGGGGCCTCAAGCTGACCGAGCTCACAATGCCGCCCGTCCCCGCAGGACTGCCCTCAGACCTTCTCGAGCGACGTCCCGATGTCCTGCAGGCGGAACAGAATCTTATAGCGGCGAACGCTCAGATCGGTGCCGCGAAAGCGCAGTTCTTCCCCAGAATATCCCTGACCGGCAACGCCGGCTGGACAAGCGAAGACCTCTCGAGCCTTTTCATCGGTCCCAGTGCCGCTTGGAACTACGTCGGCAGCGTGACGGGCCCCGTATTCACGGGCGGGGGCATACTGGGACAGTTCAGACAGGCCGAAGCGCAGCAGAAGGCCGCCCTCTATGCCTACCAGCAGGCGATACAGAACGCCTTCGCCGACACGGAGAACGCCCTCATCGCCCGCAGAAAGGTGCAGGAACAGCTTGCGGCGGAACAGAGAAAGGTGACCGCCTACAAGGAATACGCAAGACTGGCAGGCCTCCAGTACAACGGCGGCTACACACCCTACCTCACCGTGCTCAACGCGCAGCAGCAGCTCTTCCCTGCCGAGTTGAGCGCCGTGCAGACGAACGCCTCGGCCTTCATATCCATCGTTAACCTGTACAAGGCGATGGGCGGCGGCTGGGTGGCGAAAGCGGACGCGCTGACGAAAGCCCCGGACACCGCGCAGGAGACGAAGGGCGAAGAAAAACCTGAGGAGAAGGAATAGAAGCCGTTAGAACCGTTGGAACCGTTGGAGCCGTTAGCGATGGGTGCGCCAATACCCTGTGGTTTAACTTGAAACCTGAAACTTGAAACCGTCTTTTCTGTCTTGAACTGTTGAACCGGTGAGTGGTATGGGGTCGATGCATGAAGAAAAAGGTGAGGAAGGGTACCGCGAGACGGACATGTGTGTGCGGTGCGGGGGGAGCTGTTGCCGGCTGCAGCCAGGTCACTGCCTGCCGTCTGAGTTCGGGTCGGCGGAAGCGGTCAGGGCTGCGGTGGTCAGCGGCAAGTACACCATCGTCCTTCTCTTCGACGAACACATAATGGCGCGCGTCGTCCGACCCCACTATAAAGACCCCGAGGCGAGGAAGGGCTGTGTCTTCCTCCGCGAGAACGGCTGCGAACTGCCCTTTTCCGAAAGACCCTACGGCTGCCGCATGCTGAAACCGAAGGATACGGACGACGGGCATTGCGAACCACAGGGCATCTCCATCGAGGAGGCAGGTCACATGTGGGAAGAAAGCGGCTACCTCCCTCCCATATGGAACTCCATCATCCCCGTTAAGTGACCCGCGTGAACCAGGAAAAGACGGCTTGAACAGCTTGAGCAGCTCGAGCCGCTTGAGCGTTCCAGAAGCACCCGAACACGATCGGCTGCAACCATTTCCCGGAAGAGTTTTTTTAGTCTTTAACTTTCAAACGGTTCAAGGCATCCAAGGCATCCGTCATTTTTCGGCTTTTTCCAGGTCTTCGCCGATATCCCGCGTAAGGTCAACGGTAAGGTAGTCGAGGGTGACCGGCAGGCCCACCTCCAGCCGTGGCACATGCTGGATGCCTATCCGGGCATCTTTGAGCGTGAAGTCGATGAGGTGCCCGCCGTGACGGCGGTCTTCCGTCAAAAAATGGAGATGAAAGCCGGGGGCATTGAGAGATGCCATGAACGCAGGGGTGTAGAACCCCGCAAGACATCCTTTCACATCGTCGAAATCGAAGACGGACTGGTCACGGGTGGCCTCGACGAGGGGCGTGTAATTCTCCGACCTCGATGCAGCCCGACACCTGACGCTGGTGAAGATACCGTCCACACGGATGGCGTAGAGCATGTTCAGGGAAGGAATGAGTCTGTCGAGAAGACCCGTGAGGTCTGAGGCACCGGAATCCCCTCTGATGTCGTCGAAGGTGTCGGGGCTGAAGAAGGTCACGCAAGCAAAGGGCGATCTCTCATCGTCTCCGACGTCGTACACCTTCCCGTCCGATCGTATCTGGTAAACCTTGCCATCGAGAAGCAACATTTCCCCATCGAGGTGGTTGAACGTCCCGAGACCGAAATCGCCATGCCGCCTGACCTCGCTTATCGTCGTGTTCTCAACGTAGAGCCCCTCCACGAGCGCATTGATGGGAGCCGAAAGATAAACGGAGTTGCCCTCTCTTTTCGTGTGGAGGAATTGCCTCAATGCCTGTTCGATGATTTCCGCCGCAGAGCATCCGGTCCGCTCCATCGTGCCCGTGAGTTGTGTCAGGATATCGTAAGAAAGAAGTAACTCAAGTTCCGTCATCTTCTCATCGGCCATGTGCAGCGCCCTCTTCCTGCACTATATTCTCCCCGCGGCGACGAGGTTTCCTTCGCCTCCGCCTCCGTTTCTTTCGGGGAGTCTCCTCCGCCGGTGCCTCCGTCGATTCCGCCGGAGGGTTTTCGAGGAGAAAGGTCTTCCACCATGTAAGGGCCTCATCACGCTCTCCTTCGGTGCCCGCCGTGAGTCCCAGATATGTGAGGGCCTCCGTAAACTCGGGCCTGCCGGCGAGCGTGGAGGGTCTGCGGGGCGGCATTCTGCACAGGGAGGTTTTCAGGGCAATGATGGAGTTCAACCTGCCAGCCACCCGGCCCGGGATGTGAGCGCTCCTCGATATCTCTTCCAGGAAACTGGCACAGGTCTCATCCAGCGCCTGGCGCCTGGGAATGCCCTCCCGGTGACGAGCCAGCGCGGTCTCCTCCATGCGGGGACCGAAAAGCGCCGCCAGGAAGAGCGCCACGGATACCCCCTGCCCGCTGCCAACCAAGTCGTCGACCCCGGCAAGGTTCCTGTCCAATGCCTGAAAGTGTGTTTCCTTCTCACGGACCCAACCGGCAAGACCGGGAAAGAGAGAGGCCAGAAGCCCGCTCTCCTCGAGCAGTCTGAAGGTCGGACGCGCAAAGCCAAGAAGGAACAACTTTTGCAATTCCTCGTACAGCCGTGAAGGAGAAGCGCGGGATATGGTCGAACTGAGTTCACGGATGCTCTCCCACGCGGTTGTCTCTATGTCGAAACCATGGGATGCAGCGAACCTCACGGCACGGAGCATCCGAACGGGGTCTTCCGTGAAGCGCACGCGGGGGTCCCCGATGGAGCGGATGAGCCGGTCCTTCAGGTCGGCAAGCCCCATGCAGTAGTCCACCACAGAGGCGTCTGCGATATTGTATGCCAGGGCGTTGATGGTAAAGTCCCGGCGGAGGGCATCCTCCTCGGGTGTCCCGAAAATGTTGTCCGCGAGAACCATCCCGTTCGCATCCTTCATGTGGCGGACGTGCCGCCGGTCCCGTGTCGTCTCATCGGGCTCGACCGTATCCGAAGGGTCGGCTGAGCGACGGAAGGTGGACACCTCCACGATCTCGTCCTGGAAACGCAGGTGTGCCAGTCTGAACCGGCGACCTACGAGACGACAGTTGTGAAAGAGTCTCTTGATCTGGCCTGGCGTCGCGTTGGTACCGATATCGAAATCCTTCGGCGTCCTTCCGAGGAGAAGATCGCGGACGCAGCCACCCACCAGGTAGGCCATGAAACCCCGGGAATACAGCCTGTAGAGCGTCCGAAGCGCATTCGGGCTCACCTGCTTTCGCGAGATGCGGTGTTCCTTCCGGGGCACGATCCTTGGCTCCATGGGCATCAACATACCATACCCCGCCTGAAAATCAAAGGGTGGTGCGGATAAAGATGTTTCATTTCCTGATGGCTTTGTCATCCCGAAATCCAGATATCAACATTCTCCCGATCCGAGACAATAAGAAAGGGTATCCATTCGGCCTGATCTCCCGAATGGATACCCTTGTTCGCTAACTCATATGGTCAACCGGAGTCAACCCGCTGCTTCTTCCTTGCCTTTCCTGACAACGGCCCTCTTGTCCTCCGGAGGAGGAGGCGGCACGGGGCCGGTGATCTTCGATATGGCTCGGAACTTCGGAGGACAAACCTCGAAACAGGTTCCACACCTGACACACTTGTCCTGATCGATGATGTGTATCTTCTGCTTTTCGCTGATGATGGCGTCGACAGGGCAGCGCCTGGCGCAGGTCATACAGGCCTGGCACTTTTCCGGGTCGATCCAGTACGAAAAAACCTCGGCAAACTGCTTATCTATCTCTTCCTTCGTGAAGAGTCTCTCGGCCGCCGCGTGGTCACCGTCGAAACGGGTCGTAAGCTTTTCCCTGTTTACGATCTTGAAGTATGGAATGAGTTTCTTCACCTCGGCGAGACGGGTCCTGACATCCGCAAGGTCTATCCCTTCACCTTTGCCAAGGGGACCCAAACCCTTCACAGTCTTCACAAACTCATTCACGGATTCGGCGAAGACACTCCCCTCGGCTGCCGACATGAAGTTGATACGGAGCCTCTCGGGATTGAGACCTATGTGCTCCATGATCCTCCTGAAAAGCAGGACCATGTTCTGGGCCTGATAATTCCCGTGCGTGATGTAGTTGCACTCGCCCAAGTGGCAAGCCCCTATGAAGACACCATCTAATCCGTTCTCGAAAGCCCTGAGGACAAATCCCATGTCCACCCTTCCGGAACACATGACGCGGATGATTCTCATTTCAGTTGTATATTGCAGTCTGGAAACTCCAGCCAGGTCAGCGGCGCCGTACGCTCACCAGTTGCATGCGAAGCCAAGAATTCTCGGTTTGAATTTTGCCGTACTCATTCGTTCCCACCTCCTTCTACAGGTTTACGCATCTGCGGCCGCTGCCGCGTCGATCTGTTTCATGATCTCGTCCTCGGGCACCACGACATCGATCTCGCTCACAACTTCCTGATCCGTGAAATGCTTCAACTGAATTGCCCCGGTAGGACATTTGGTGTTGCAAAGGCCATCACCTTTGCAGAGAACCGGGTTGACCACACACTTCTTGCCTTGTTTCGTTTCCTTCAGCTCCAAGGCTCCGTAGGTGCAGACCTCAACACATGCCCCGCAGCCCATGCACCGTTTTTCATCGACGGTGCAGACAGAACCGGAGGCCACGACGATATCATTGGAGAGAAGGGTGAGAGCCCTTCCCGCCGCGCCATAGGATTGGTTGATCGTTTCCTGGATAAACTTCGGATAATGGGCAAGACCACACAGGTAAACACCGTCCGTAGCAAACTCGACGGGTCTCAGTTTCACGTGGGCCTCTTTGAAGAAGCCGTCAGGGCTCAAGGTTACCTTGAACTGGTTCGCAACCTCCTTTGTCTCCGCCGAAGGAAGAATGGCTGCCGCCAGCGCGATGACGTCGGCGTCAAGCTCGAGCTTCTTGCCCAGAATGTAATCCGTGACAGTGACCTTCAGGACGTCTCTCTTGTCCTCGGCCTTGCCCGGCTCCACCACAGGGGGGTCTTCCGGTTCGTAGCGGATGAACTTCACACCCTTGCCGGCCGCTTCCCGGTAGTAATCTTCATTGAAACCATAGGTTCTTATATCCCTGAAGAGGATGTAGATCTCCGCGTCAGGGTTCTTCTCCTTGAGGAGAAGGGCGTTTTTGATGGATTCGCTGCAGCATATCCTGCTGCAGTAGTTACGGTCTTCGTTCCTGCACCCCACGCACTGGATCATGACAATGCCCTGAGCCCCCATCACCTTTTCGTCATTGGAGGCGATCTTCCCTTCCAGTTCCAGGTGGGTCAGAACCCTTTCGTCCTGCCCGTACAGATACTCCGTAGGCGTGTACATATCTATGCCTATGGCGATGACCGCCGCGCCGTGCTTTATCGCGGTGGTCCCCTTATTGGACTCGACCGTGGTCACGAAGTTTCCGACATAGCCTGTCGCCTCAGTAATCTTCGCCTTGTGGTACACGTGAACGAGGGGATGCTGGTAGATCTTTGACTTGAGATCCTTCAGGTAAGCCTGGACATCAAGCCCTTGAAGCGTGCTATGAACCCTGTTCGCGATGCCCCCCAGTTCCTTCTCTCTCTCTATGAGATGAACCTCGTGACCCTGGTTGGCTATGGACAAGGCGCAGTTCATACCGGCAATCCCTCCGCCGACAACGAGGGCCCTTTTGTCCACGGGCAGGTCGAATTCCTGGAGGGGTTCCAGCTGGCAGGCCCGTGCCACGGACATCCTGATAATGTCGCGGGCCTTATCGGTGGCCAGTTCCTTTTCCTTCTGATGGACCCAGGAGTTGTGCTCCCTGATGTTGGCCATCTCATAATAGTACTGATTGATCCCCGCTTCGCGCAGGGTATCTCTGAAGAGGGGCTCCAGGGTCCTCGGAGAGCAGGCAGCGACAACCACCCGGTTCAAACCCTCTTCCTTTATCTTGTCCGTTATCTCCCGTGCCGAGTTGGTCGCGCAGGAGAAGAGCTGCTCCTGGGCGTAGACGACGTTGGGAAGGGTCTTGCAGTACTCCACCGTCCCGGGGACATCGACGATCCTGCCGATGTTTGCACCGCAGTGGCAGACAAAAACACCTATCCGGGGCTCTTCCTGGGATACGTCCCTTTCCTCCGGGTATATCCTTTCCTTCGCCAGGTTACCCCGTCTGTACTTCAGCATCTCGCCGATCTGGGAACCGGCGCCTGACGCGCTGAAAACCGACTCCGGAATATCGATGGGTCCCTGCAGGACCCCGCTCACGAAGATACCCGGCCTGTTTGTCATCATCGGGTTCGTGGGATCGAGCTTGCAGAAATTATGTTCCTCAAGCTCAATACCATACTGTTTTGCCATCTCTTCCACACCCTTGGGCGGGTTCATACCAATGGACAGAACGACCATGTCGAACTCTTCCTCGATGACTCCGTCCTCGGGGGTCGTGTATCGAATGGTGACATTGTGCGTCACCGGGTCCTCTTTCACGATCGACGGATAGCTCCGGAAGAATCTGATCCCCGGAAGATTCTGTGTCCTCTCGTAATAGCGCTCGAAATCCTTTCCGTAGGCGCGCACGTCGTTGTGGAAGATGGTGCATTTCGCATCCGCGTCGTGGTCCTTCGTCAGGATGACCTGTTTCTGGGTATACATACAACATACCGCCGAACAGTAGCTGTTGCCGCCCTCTATCACCTGGCGCGAGCCGACGCACTGGATCCAGGCGACATTGTGGGGGTGTTTCAGGTCCGAGGCGCGCAAAATCTCGCCGGCGTACGGGCCCGTGGAGCACAGGAGCCTTTCGTAGTCCATGCTCGTCACGACGTTCTTGAACTCTCCGTACCGGTATTCTTCCCTGACCTTGGGATCGAAGGGCTCGAAACCGGCGGACAGGATGATCGCCCCGACCTTGATCTCCACTTTTTCCGGTTTCTGGTTGAGATCGATGGCGTTCGCCTTGCACACCGCTTCACAGATGCGGCACTTCTTTTCCTTCAAATACAGGCAGCTCTCGTCAATGTAAGCGATGAGGGGAACCGCCTGGGCAAAGTATATGTGGACAGCCTTGTTAAGTGATATGTCCTGATTGTACTCGTCCGGGTACTTGACTGGACAATACTCCACGCAGGTCGTACACCCCGTGCACTTGTCCTCTACGATATACCGGGGTTTCTTGGTCAATGTTACGCTGAAATCCCCTGCCTCTCCCTCTACACGGTCAACTTCCGTGTAGGTGAGTACTTCGATGTTCGGATGCCGGCCGACCTCGACCAGCTTGGGTGCGAGAATTCACATCGAGCAGTCGTTGGTCGGGAAGGTCTTGTCGAGCTGGGCCATATGCCCACCGATCGACGGTGACTTCTCGACCAGATAGACCCTAAAACCCGCGGTTGCGAGGTCCAGGGATGCCTGAATCCCGCTTATGCCGCCCCCGACGACCATCACGTCGCCGAAGTTGTCGGTCGTGCGGCCTTTTAACAACTGCTTAATATCTTCGTTGAGCGATATTACGTTTTCCACTTTCTATCACCTCATCGGTTTTTTTCTTGTACGCTACAGCACTTCCAGAATGACTTCCGTAATGTCCTTCACCTCTATGTCGTCGGCATGGTTCATGACCAGCCTTGAGTCTTCAAGGGCGGTGATGCAGTAAGGGCATGCGGTAACGAGCTCTTTGGCACCCACCTCAAGGGCCTGTTCGACCCTGATATTGGAGAAGCGCTCGTGCTTTTCCGTCTCCGCCCAAACCCTGCCTCCACCCATACCGCAACAGGTACTGTCCATGCGCGCCTCCGGCAGTTCGGCAAGTTCGAGCCCGGAGACCTGTTTGAGGGCGTCCCGCGGATCGTCGAAGATGCCGTTGTGCCGTCCCAGGTAACAGGGATCATGATAGGTCACTTTCCTGGCGTATTCCCCGGTGAGCTTGAGCTTCCCGTCCTTGATGAGCCGGGGAAGCAACTCGGAGACATGTACAACCTCGAAGTTGACTTTGAACATGGGATACTCGTTCTTGAAGGTATGGTAGCAATGCGGGGAGGAAACCAGTATCTTCTTGACACCCGCGTCAACGAAGGCCTTGATGTTCTCCTTCGCAAGCTTCTTGAAGAGGTCCTCGTTGCCCGTTTTGCGGATGCTTTCTCCGCAACAGTTCTCCTTCTCGCCGAGGATGCCGAAGCTGACACCGGCCTTTTGCAGAACCTTGACCGTCGCCTGTGCCACCTTCTTGAGCCTCGGGTCGTAGGCGCAATAGCAACAGGGAAAATAGAGATACTCCATGTCTTCCTTGAAGGGCTTGACGCCAAGACCTTCGGCCCAAGCGGCCCGCGTCTTCCTGTCTTCGTTAAAGGGATTGCCTTGAGCGGAAAGACCGGAGGCCACCGTGCGGTAGGGTTTTACAGGCCCGGCAAATACGCCGTATCCCGTCGCCATCCTGCGGATGGCCATCATGTCGTCGATCTGCTTGACGTCCCGGGGACAACGCTGGGGGCACTTTCCACAGGTCGTGCAGCGCCAGATATCTTCCTTCTCGATCTCACTCAAGCCAAAGGTTGCCTCCCGGATGAGCTTTCTCATACTGAACTGGCGCACTTTGTTCCAGGGACAGACGGTATCGCACTTGCCGCACTGATAACAATACTTTACGGCCTCTCCGCCTTTCTCCTTGATCTCGTCTATTACTTCCTGAAAGGGGGCTATGATTTCCACGGTATATTAATCCTCTTGTTTTTGTGACATCTAGTCCTTCTGGGATATCCGGGCCAGAGCGTCGGCGATCTTGTCCATTCCGTATTTGTCGATCATGGCCGTGAGGCCCATCTCGACATTCTCCATTTCCACACCCTCTTCGACTTCCTCTTCCCTCTCTTCATAGATGAGAACGTCGTTCAGGCACCACTCGACGCACTTTGGCTGTTCGAGGGGCGGATCATCCTCGCACATGTCGCACTTGAGGGGCAATCCGGAATCGGGTTCCTTGAATATGTCCCGCGACGGACAGGTAGCCCGGCAGAATGTACATTCATCATATTCCTTGCCGTCAATGATGTATTTGTCCCTGCCCATGCATTCCGCCGGGGTGTATTCACCGGCAAACACGGGAAGCCATATATCCTGCAAAGGGTAACGGATTATCTGAATACGGGACCGAGCCGGATTAACGGTGCTGTACCTCGGCGTGGAGTGAAAGGCGGAACAAACCAGTTCACATCCCCGGCAGCCGTTGCACTTGTCGGCATCAACCTTGATCGTCTTGACTTTCTTCTTAATCTTGGCCATTTTTCAATATCCCTCTCTTTTCTAAGTCTTCCGCAACGTAATCGAGATCCAGCTCATGCAGCCTTTCCCTCGTGGGAACGCCGTCCTGATTCCAACCTTTGAACGTGTAGTACGCTGAGAGAAGGTTCTCCTCGATCTCGGGGAACCTTCTCTTCCAATGGTCTTGTGGCGGCTTCTCGTCCTTTCTGCTCATGCCGCGCCTGTTGTTGAGCGCTCTGTGCAGGTTGCGGCTCCTGTTGACTATCTTCTTCAGCGAGGTCTCGTCGAGGTCGAGACCCGTCGCCGCCGAGATTATCCTCGGGTAGTTGTGTATATGGTAGGGAGGTTTCAAACAGAAGGATGACATGCCAGCGCAGACACAGCAGGCGTCATCGATATTGTGGAGCATCTCCATCCAGTCCACGATTTGGCAGCACATATCGGTCGTCGGGAAATAAGGTATCGCCTTTTCTCCACGTGGCTCCCATTCGAGAAGCCACTGCTTCCAGCTCTCGTCGGGAATCTGCGGCCAATCCTTCACGAAGGCCTCTCTCTGCTCCATCGTCGGGAAGGCGCCCTGAGGCCAGTTCCCCTCGATCTGGGTGATGCTTATCTTTTCGTTCGTCGTATACATGAGGTAATAGAGGGGATCCATCGTGCCGAGCTTGAGAGGAAGCTGTTCGTGTTTCTTGATCGTGTTGTGGTCGAACGCCTCCGCGCCGTTGCCAATCGCTCTGGCCGCTTTGTAGACACCGTCCGCCAGGACATCGCCGATGCCTTCCCGATGAGCGACCCTGTCGAGGAGCCAGAGGAACCTTCCTTCTTTGTCCGTGGGACACGTCGGCCACGTCGGGCCCGCCTTGAGGTCCTTCTCGGTGATGATGCCCGCTTCGATGAGCTCCACGGCAAAGGCCAGAATCTGCGGGGTCGAGAAGGAGTCGACACCGTATTCCGTCGCCCTCTGCAGCGTTTTCCAGGCGAAGTCCATGCTGTCCACGTAAGCCGCCATCATGTATGTTAGCTTGCCAAAACACTTGGCCATGTACCGCGGGGTGTCCTTGTAGGAGATCAGTGCGCCGCAATGCTGGGGACAGTTCATGCAGCTGATGAGCCGCTTGATGCCTTCGAGCTGGGTTTTCGGGAACTCTTCGTTTATCTTCTCATCCCAGAAACCTCTCCGGCGGGTACGCGCGTTGCCCCACATGAAGTTCT
>MVQQ01000137.1 GCA_002067555.1 Syntrophorhabdus sp. PtaB.Bin184 | reverse complement strand
GCGCCCGAAAAGCTCCGGTTTTTCGCGCATCACTCCCGCTCCGGCATGGGAGGCAATGGCGATCCCACAGGCCGACCCGGCCCCCGCCAGGCCAAAGGCGAGGCCCGCCCCCGCGTAGCAAAGACCGCGACCAATCTCGATCCATTCTGGGGTCATTGTATTCTTCCTCCAAGGTTTTTGTGATTATCCATTTTGTGTGCCCTCCTTCTTGATCTCGCACAGGGGCGAGTCGAACCCGAGGGGCTGGAAGGGCCGGGCCCCCGCGTCATAGAAGCGCCCGAAGAACTCGACGAATATGAGACGCATCGAGTGGACAAAGGCGCCCAGCAGACTGATGATGAAGTTGAAAAGATGGCCCGCGACGACGATAAAGATGAAACAGAAGAGTCCCACGTAGGGAATGTCCCTCAAAAGCCCGCCGAGCATGTTGAAGGTCGTTCCCACGATCGACGTGGTAAGACCGAGGGCGAGCAACCGGCAATACGAGAGGACGTCGCCGATGAAGGCGGTGATCCCGTAACTACCCACGATCCCGTAGAGGCTGACGACCCCGCCCAGGATGCGGGCGACGGGGCCCTTCATGTCCCGTCCCTGCGTCAGGATGAGCCCGAGCGCCCCGGTGCCGAACAGCGCGAGGCCGGCCCGGTAAAGGGTTTGAGGCGTGTCGATGAAAAGCTTGCTGACGATTATGAGCAGGCCGGGGAGTGTCAGGTACCAGAAGAAACCGTCAAAGACGGCACTCTTCCAATCTCCCTTCCTGATCGCCCCGTACATTCTGAGGGCGATCCCGAAGAACTGGTTCAGGACGCCGATCAAGAGGGCAAAGAGCAGGGCGTAGATCGTCTTGCTTATGGGGTCGAGAACCACGAAAAAGGATTGGACGCGCAAGAGGAGATTGTTCTCGCCAAGATACTTCTCCATATAGAGGTCGCCGAACCAGGACCCCAGCAGGGCCCCGAAGATGACGGTGCTTATGCCGCCGCCAAGAAGGATGCGGCCGAAATCCGCCACGCCCTGGTATTGCCTTGTTCTCTTTATCAGGTAAAGGGAGGCGGCGATGAGCATAAGGCCGTATCCCACATCGGAAAAGCATATGCCAAAGAAGAGATAGAAGTTTATGTGCAGATAGGGTGTCGGGTCGAAGCTGCGATACGGCGGCAGACCGAACATCTCCACCAGCAGGGAGAGAGGCCGGAAGACCTTCGGGAGGGAGAGGCTCACCGGCACGTTCTCGTCCTCGGAAGGATCGTCGAGGATGACCACGGAGTCGGGAAACTCTTTGGCGAGGGTGCCCTGCAGACGCTCCACATCCCGGGCCCGTATGTACCCGGTGAGGAGATGGACCCATTTTCCGCCGAGGGTCTTCGTCAGCGCCAGACGCTCGTTTCTTGCGGCGGTCCAGAACGCCTTGAGGATGATGAGGGCGCGCCGGTCGGAGGCAAGCGCCCTGACCCTGGCGATGGTCTCTTCGATCGTTGTGGAAAGCTGGACGAGATCCTCCTCAAGCGCCCTGACGTGGTCGCCTATCGTGCCTGAGAGGTCAGGAAGAGCCATTTCTATAAAGGAAAGCCGGGACAACGCCTCCTTCACCTCGTCCACATGGTCGGCGAGGACGGCAATGAGTACCCTGACATTGTCCCTGTTCGCCGTTTTCTGTCCACCCGGGGCGGGTGTGAACCCGGAGGGGTAGACCCCGCAGGTGTCAGGCCCTTCCTCGATCGGCTCCCATGCGATATCGGTGAAAGGGGATCCAGGTCCGGAGAGATGTTCCAGGTTCTTGCGGGGCAGATGACCGAATATCAGGCGGACCCGGCGGGGACGGTGAAAGTCTTCCATTGTGAACGACAGGTCGCACAGGGGCATCAATGTTGCCAGGTGGTTCTCGATATCGCCCTTTGCGCGTTCGCTGCGTCTGAGTATCTCGTCGAGCTCATTTGCCTGGCGGGAGCGGCCAGCGAGGTCGTAGTTCTCTGTCGTCTCTTTAAGTTCCTTTTTGTCGATTATCTGGGGAACCGGTGTGAGGCCCTGAAAGAACCCCTGTTCCTCGGGCGCGTATGTTTTGAGGAGATTCAGTATGGCATCGATCTTGTGCAATAAGTCATCGATGTCCTCGGTGGGGACACCTTTGATCCTCAGGCCGGGGGCCGTGTCCGCGAGGCCTTCGGAGGCGTCGGTAACGTCAACGACACCGAGGGAGCTGACGGTGCGCAGAAGGCGCTTGCTGCTGTGCATGGGGCTTAGGATCGTCAGCTTTTTTATGGGGTCTATCGCCATTCGTTTACCAGTTGTTGAACCTGTCCAGTATCCTGTCGACCGCGCGGATGGAGAATCCTTCGGGCGCTTCCCTGACCGCCCGGAGTTTTTCGGCGTGTTCCGCGGAAGCCCGGGAGAGGGACTCCGTAAATCCTTTCTCCGCTTCGGCCCTGAACCGCGCAAGACGGGCCTCGAGTTCGGCAGTGAGTTCCTCGCGGTACCGGGAGAGTTCGTCATCTACCGATGCGAGGACCGCTTTGGACCGGGCGTGGGCAGCCTCGATGATGCCGTCCGCCTCCTGTTCCAGCGATATTATGTTGTCAAGCAGGGATGTCATATCGTCGTTCCTTCTCGTCATTCGAAAGGTTATGCGATATCAACCGAAAGACAGGTCCGGCTGGATGAATAGCTAATTGACCACTATTGTTACATGGATGGGGTACCGTATGTCAAGTCTTTTCTACCTAGTGACATAATGGTTCACACAATGACAACAAGGCACAATTGCAGGGTTCTCCGGGGCTCATTGTATCCTGTCGATATCCCTGGATTTGCCGATAACTATCAGGATCTCGCTGTCCTTGATGACGTAATGAGGGGGCACCATCCTCACCGTGTCGGTCAGGGTGTCCCGTATGGCAATGACGTTGATATTGTGCCTGCTCCTCAGGTGCACCTCCGCCAGGGTTTTCCCCTGGAAGGCGACGGGAGGCGCGATCTCGCCAATGATATAATCCTCCGCCAGGGGAATGTAGTCGAGGATATTGGGTGATATGAGACTTCTCGCAACCTTGCTTGCCATCTCCTTCTCGGGGATTATGACCTCTGTCGCCCCGACGCTCTCCAGGACCTGCTTGTATTCGACATTCGGCGCCTTGACGATGATGTTCCTGATTCTCATCTGCTTGAGGTGGAGGGTGATGAGCGTGCTGGCCGCGAGGTCCTCGCCGAAGGATACGACGACGACGTCGTTCTCTCTGAGTCCCAGCGATTCCAGCACGTTCTTCTCCAGTCCGTCGCTCACGATCGCCTTCGTGGAAAAGTCGGCTATCTCCTGCACCATGTCCTTGTTCTTGTCGATGGCGATGACCTCCATGCCGTTCTCAAAGAGTTCCTTTACCAGGTTGAAGCCGAAGATCCCGATACCGATGACGACGACCCTTTTCATATCTCCTCCTTAACCGACCATGACCGTTTCCTCGGCGTAGGCGATGTTTTTCTTCCGTGACGCCAGCGTGAGCGAGAGTGCCAGCGTGAGGGGGCCGACACGCCCCGCAAACATGAGGATGATGATCGCAAGCTTGTGCACAGTGCTCAGTTGTGGCGTAACTCCCATGGAGAGGCCCACGGTCCCGAAGGCAGAGACCGCCTCAAAGAGATACTCCAGGAAGAAATGACGCGTCCTGTCCGGCGGCAGGGACGAGGACGGAGAGAAAAGAAGGAACGAGGTGATGAGCACGATCGAGAACGCCGAGGCAAATATGATGGAGATCGTCTTGGTGACGGTTTCCTCGGGAATGGTGCGGTTGAACACGTTGACGTGCGTATTACCCTTCAGCCGGTTCCAGAGAAGCAGGAAAAGGACCGCGGCGCTTGTCGTTTTGACCCCTCCCCCCGTGGAACCCGGTGAGGCTCCTATGAACATGAGGATGAGGAGCACGAGTATGGATTCGTTCGTCAGGGCCCCTATGTCGATGGTGTTGAAGCCGCAGGTCCTCGCCGTGACGGACTGGAAGAGGGGGATGAGGATCTGTGACTCAAGGCTAAGACCCTTCAGTATGAATTTTCTCTCCAGGACATAAATCAGGACCGCCCCCGCCACGATGAGGATGGAGGTCGTGATGACAGCGATCCTGGTATGCACAGAGAGCCTTTTTCGCTGGCCCCTGTTGCGCTCGATGATCTCATGGATCACGATGAACCCGATCCCCCCGACGATGATGAGGGACATGACCGTCAGGTTGACGCCGGGGTGATCGCGGTATGACATCAGGCTGTCGGAGAAGATCGAATACCCGCAATTGTTGAACGCCGATATCGCGTGGTATACGGCCCTCCAGACGGCTGTGCCGACGCCGGACCCTTCGACGAAGCAGAGAAAGAGGATGGCTGCCCCGGCCGCTTCGATGACAGCGGTATAGACGACGACAGACCGGAGGATGTGCAGGAAATCGACACCGGGGGAATGGACGAACGTCGATTGGACGATATCCTTGCTCTTTGCCGAGATCCCGAAACCCATCATTCCCAGGAAAAGGACGGAGAATGTCGTGATGCCGAGGCCGCCCGCCTGCATGAGGAAGAGCGTGATCGTCTGTCCGCTCAACGAAAGGTCTTTGCCTATGTCTATGACGGCAAGGCCCGTGACGCAGACCGCTGACGTTGACGTAAAGAGGGCGTCGACGAGACCGAGGCGGCTCAGACGAGCGCTGGACGAGAGCGACAGCAGGACGGTCCCGACGAGTATGATAAAGATGAACCCGAGGATGAATATGCGCGCGGGTGTGAGACGCCGGGAGACATACAGCCTTATCGAAAGCAATAGATCGCTTGGCATGGCTTTTACGTGTTGGGTGAAATGTTATTACATTATCACTGGTAATTGCAACAGCTACTGTTCCAGGCTAGCCGATCGCCCGTCACGGCACGGGACCGTTCTTCTTCGGGGATCACATTTCGACGCGTGTGACCACACCGTGAAGTTTGTTCAGGGGGAGGTCGTGGAACTGGATGAAGGGCGGGGTCAGTCTCTTTAAGGTCGCGAACACCTTCCACAGGGGCCTGTCCGTCGCTATCTCTTCAAGACCGTAGAAGATGACCTTCTCGTTGATCCCTGCCGCCTTCATGATTTCCTCGATCTTGACGACCTCCATGTATCCCATCTCTATTCTGAATGCCTCGAGCCCGTCGGCCAGTGTATCCTGGAATGAGCTTTGCACCCCGAAGGGTTGATCCAGAGTTTTTATGGAGATGATGACGTTTGTCTCATAGATGATGTGGTTCCGGAACATGGTGTGAACGATATAGGGCGGTATCATCTGGGGGTCGCGGGCGAAATAGAGGGCTGTTCCGCTTATCTTGTTGAGTTCGCGGTAGACCTGGTTGTAGCTCTCCAGGAAGACGTCAAGCGGCAGGGGTCGTATCCGGCGGTAGAGTCTGCGCTGGCCCGCCGTGTACACGAGCATGACAAGAAGGGGAATGAGGGCGATGACGATGGACCAGTACCCGCCATGGGGTATCTTGTAGGTGTTCGAGATGAGAAATGCGAAGTCCACAATCGTGACCAGGATGGAGACAGTCATCTTGAACCATTCCCGGCGCAGGTGGAATATCGCCGTCATCATGATCCCCGTCAGCGCCATGGTGCCCGTGACGGCGAGGCCGTAAGCGGCCGCCAGTCGATTGGACTCGCGGAACTCGACCATTATGAAGAGGACCGAGAGAAGGAGGAACCAGTTGACGAAACCGATGTATATCTGGGAACGGAGCCTCGGTGAGGTGTATTCCACCTTGAACATGGGGAGGAGCCTGGTGTTGATCCCCTGGTAGACTATGGAGAACATCCCGCTTATCATTGCCTGCGACGCGATGACCGTGGCGATGATGCTGAGGACAAGGAAGGGCACGTAAAGGACAACGGACTGGCCGAGGACCATCCCGAAGAGCGCGTTCGACGTGCTGCCCTGATGACGCAGGATGAACGAACCCTGCCCGAGGTAGCTCAAGGCCAGGGCAAAAAAGACGAAATACCAGGCGCGTATGATGGGTTTGCGGCCAAGGTGCCCCATGTCCGCGTACAACGCCTCGCCCCCTGTCGCGCAGAGGATGACCTCCGACAGGACGAAGAAACCGGCAATGCCCTCGTGCCAGAGGAATCTCGCGGCGTACCAGGGGTTCAAGGCCTTGAGGACCGACGGGGCGTGTATGATGGACAGAATGCCGGACAGAGAAAGCGACAGGAACCATATCACCATGAGGGGACCGAATGCGCCGGCCACCTTGTCCGTACCCTTCTTCTGGAAGGCGAAGAGTATGATAGCAATGATCCCCGCGATAACGATGAGCGTCGTTTGCCGTGTTCCACTGAAACCCGGAATGAGGAGTATGCCCTCGACGGCGCTCAGGATGCTGATGGCGGGAGTTATCACGCCGTCCCCGGCGAGGAGGGAAACACCGATGAAAGTGATAATGGTGACGAAGACCATGGAGCGGGTCTTTTTCAGAAGGCGCACCAATATGCCCCTGAGCACGAACGCGCCCCCTTCGCCCTTCTCACCGAGGCTCATGGCCAGCCATCCGTATTCGATGCTCACGAGGACCGTTATTGTCCAGAAGATAAGCGAAAGAACCCCGATGACGTTCGCCTCCGTGGGCTTCATCAGCAGGAATATGATCGTCATAGTGTAGATGGGGCTCGTCCCGATGTCCCCGAAGACGAGCCCCAGGGATCGTACGATCTCTTTGATGCCGGAATCCTTCTCTTTCACCGCTTTGTCGCCACCTTCCATGGGCCGGTAAATCTCCTGCTGCTTGGCAGCCTTTATTGTAGACCCGATCCGGGAGAAAAGCAACGCTCGCCACGCCTGAGGGGCCGGAAAAATGCGTTGACAGGGAGGGCCGCATCTTCTATAGTGTGTTTCGAAGCGTACGGGTAAGCGATTGTATGACCTTCCTGGAAGGCGCGGGACCATGAAGACGACGAAATGTTCATCAGGGCCTTATTTCCGGCCTTTTGCCAGCGCTTTACGCCGTTCTCCATTTGAGACCCGCCGGCACCCCTTATCGGCTATTTCCTGTCAGTGGACCTTCCGGACCCCGATGTCGACCACACCATATGCAATCGCCGCCCCCCCGGGGACTCAGAGGGCTTAGGAAATTTGATTGACACCTTTTTTGGAATAAGTTCTAATGTAGTCAATCCTGTTTTGGAAGTAAATTGATATGGAATGCACATAAATATCGGTTTTAATAGTGAAGTAAAGCGTTTTTCAAAGTAGGCGATAATGAGGAAATAATAAATACCATATCTCGAAGGGGAGTCATGGAAAAGATTTGCATAGTTAAACGGAGAAAGACGACAGCGCAGGCAACGCAGGATCCTGTTGTTGAGATCCATACGGCTCCACCTGTCACGAGCCCGGTCAGTGACCAGGAAGTTACCGAGATAGAGCAGATCCCCGAAGTGTCAGCACCCGCTCCTGCCGCAGATTCACCCGAGAGCTTCAACATCCAGGATGGGGATCACCTCATATTCAAGGAAGTGGCGGGAGAGGAGGAACAGATCTTTTCCATTCAGTTGAGTCCCCAGCAATCGGAGATCGTCCAGTCCATGAACTGCATCAAGGACCTCCTGAGCGGCAAGCATCACGGGGTCAAGATGTCCATGGAGCAAACAGCCGACGGGAGTACGGCATTCAATTTCCACTTCAAGCCCGTTTACACCACGCGTATGCTGAACCCCAACGATGTTTCCACGATGCTCCAGATCAGTAAGAGCATGCTGTACCGCCTGGTAAAGGAGAAGGAGATCAAGAGTTACAAGATAGGGAAGCTCAGACGGTTTCTCCTTGAAGATGTTGTGGATTATTTGAGCAACAGTCTGCAGATGTAACGAAACAGCGATCATGCTGTCTGGTGGGGATACGGCAGGGTAGTGCCTGTTGCCCGACAGAAGGAGGACACAACACATGTACACCGAGTACTGGGGCCTGAAAAAGCCGCCGTTCGACAATGTGCCGGACCCGTCGATGTATGTTGATTCTCATCTCTCAGTGGAAAACACTGTCGCAGAGACGCTCTTCGCGATTGAGGAAGGAAACGAGTGTCTCACGGTGATCGTCGGCGACGTGGGGCTCGGCAAGACCTTGTCGCTGCGCCTCATCCTCGACTCGCTCGACCAGAGCAAGTACAAGATAGCCTTTGTGACGAACCCCGATATGTCCTTCGTGCAGATACTCCGCGAGATCATCGGTCAGTTGACCGGCAAGGAGTGCGAGATTCGCGGAAAGACGGAACTCCTCGAGGTGTTCAACAAGCTTCTCTTTGAGACGGCCGATGAGGGTAAGAAGGTCCTTGTCTTCATCGACGAGGCCAATGCCATATCACCGACAAATCTCGAGAGCCTGCGGCTTCTCACGAACATGCAGGACGATACGAGAAACCTCTTCACTATAGTCCTTGCAGGCCAGATGGAGCTTGCGAAGAGGCTCGAGCATCCGAAGAGGGCCAACCTGTTCCAGCGTATCGGTACGTACAACAGGATCGAAAAGATGGACAGTGAGGAGCTTGTCAGGAACTATGTCGACACCCGTTTGAAAATGGCTGGTGCCACGAGGCAGATCTTCACCGATGACGGTGTCCGACGGCTCTACCAGTACTCCGAGAACGGGGTGCCCCGCCTTATCAACAAGATAGCGAAGCTGTGCCTGAAGGCGGGAGAGACGAACAACTTCGACGTTATCACCGGCGACATTGTTCAGCAGATCGGCCAGCGTTTTTTGAAGATGACAGGACCCGCCGTGCAGAAGAGGGGCATGAAGGAGCGGCCTGTGAGGAAAGCAAAGGCAGCCGAGCCGCCAGCAATGCAGGGTCCGGCCGTCAATGTGCCCCCACCGCCCGAGAAACCCGTGATGGCAGCGCCACCGCCACCTCCGCCACCTCCGCCACCTCCGCCGGTACCCGAGAGACCCGTGATGGCAGCGCCACCTCCGCCACCTCCACCGCCACCGCCGGAAAAGCCCGTCATGGCAGCGCCACCTCCACCTCCACCGGTACCCGAGAAACCCGTGATGGCACCGCCGCAGCCTCCTGCGCCGATGGAAGAAGAAACGCCGCCTCCTCCTCCACCGACTTCCGCGGGACAGTTCTTTGCCGGTCCTTCCATGCAGGGACAGGAGGCCTCCGCAGAGGAATTTGAAGCGGTAACTGACGTGGCAGGGCAGCCGGTCATGCCTCCTCCTGTGATCACTCCGGCAGAAGAAGAGGAGCCGGTCTCCGCTGAAGCCGCAAGAGTGGTTGCTGAAGAACCGGGGGAAGAGAAAGGATTGAGGTTCAAAGAAGAAGTCGAGCCTGTGCCCGGGGAGATCGAGCCGGAACCAGAGGCAGTATCCAGGCCGGTTGAGGCAGAAGAAAAGACCGAAGAGATCGGACCACCGCCTTCACCGGAGCCGGAAAAGCCCGTCATGGCACCACCACCCCCGCCACCACCGACGGAAAGACCTGTAATGGCAGCGCCACCACCTCCTCCTCCTCCACCTCCACCTCCACCACCCGTACCTCCACCTCCACCTCCTCCACCGCCACCGCCACCGCCACCGCCGCCTCAGGAGATGTCGGCGGTGCATGCCCGGACATTTGCGGAAGAGGTTCAGGAACAGGCGGAGGCAGAGCCCGATGTGGCGGTTATCGCCGGATGCAGGATCAAAATAGAGATCCCTCAGCACATTGCGGAACAGACAATGGGCGCAGGCGTCGATCAGAAGAGGAAGGTTGCTGGCGTTCTGGCCGCACAGACACTGGAGAGGAACCCCCAGCTCACGGCCTCGCCAACCGTCGACCCTGTTTCCATCTGGAGCGAGATACTGACGGTCATCATGAAGAGACTGGAAGCGTAGCGCCGCAACCCGAGGTTACGGCCGTTAGAACCGTTAGAGCCGTTGGAACCGATTGAGCGTTGGGAATGTTGCCCCCCCATGAGTGAGAACTGATGGGGGTTTTCTTTTGGATGTTCCTCGGCGAGTACGTTTTCAGGACAGGAAAAAATAATCACAGAGCAACAGGATGAGGCTCCTGAACGCTCAAAACGGCTCTAACGGTTCCAACGGTTCCAACGGCTCTAACGTCTTCTACTCCCCGTTTTCTTTCTGTTCCCTCGTCCTGTGGAGCTGGATCATGCCGAGGAGTTGTCTCGCCTCACGGTGTTTCGGATTCACGGACGTGACATAGAGGAGCCTGCTTTTTATCCCCTCCAGCATCGCCGGGTCGGGACGGGAACGGTACTGGAGGTATTGCAGCCGCGCCAGATTATAGTGGGCGTCTTCCTGATAGTTGTTGATGATAAGGGAATTGCTGTACGCGAAGATGGCGTGCTCGATGCTCCCCAGTGTCTCATAGATGTACCCCAGGTAATTCCATGCCGCCGTGTTGTCGCCGTTCAGTTCGACGATACGGGCGAAGGCATCGAAGGCCTTCCTTGGTTCACCCTGCTGGATATAGAGACGCCCGAGGTTGAAAAGAGCCTTCAGATGATGGGGGTCGATGGCGAGGGTCTGCCTGTATTCCTCGATAGCCTCGTCGAACATGTCGTGCCGGTCATACGTCGAAGCCAGAAAGAAATGGGGTTGTGCGGCGTTGGGATCGACCTCGATGGCCTTCTTCCACAGGTCGATGGCCCCGTTATAGTCGGCCTGCATCTCGGCGATATTGGCAAGGTTAATGAAGGCCTCCATGTGCCTGGGATCGATCTTCAAGGAGTGTTCGTACATCTGTTTCGCGCTGCCGAAGCGATCCATCTTCTCGTAGGCATAGCCGAGGTTGATATATGCCTCAATATTATCCGGCTCCAGCTGGGTGACGCGCGCGAAGTACTGCAGGGCCTTATCGTATTGTTCCCGCTTGAGATGAATGAGCCCCAGATTGACGTAAGCATCCGTGTAGGCGGGGTCGAGCTGGATGCACTTCTTGTAAGCCTTGATGGCCTTGTCGATGGACTGCTCGAGCAGGTGGTGGTGGTAGGCTTCAAGGAACCATTGTTGGGCAGTCTTTTTCGCAGCGGCCATTCAATCTCCCACAATCACGCATGAGGCAACAACACAGTAGCAAAGCGGCGCCGACGTGTCAAGACAAAGAAGAGCAGTCTCAGGTCGCAGGTCACACGTCTCAGGCTAAGGACCTTGGAAGACGGTTTCACGCTTCACGTTCCAGGCTCCAGGCAAAGTGCAAAGGTTCCGATCTTCCCTGACACCGCAAGGGCCGTTCACTGAGGCGCTCCTCTTTCCCATCGCTCCTCACTTAATAGCCGTCATTCCGGCGAAGGCCGGAATCCAGGAGGAACTGGCAGTGAACGACCACCTGACAGGGAAAAGCTCCACGGTACCTCTCCATATCGTGTTCTTGAAGGCATTGTCTTTTGTGTGCTTTCTGCTGCAGGAGGGCCTTTTCTGGATGGCGCTTGCGCGGGTGAAGACACCGGCCTTCGCCGGAATGACGGAGAAAGAGGTGGGGGGAGACCTTCAGGCTGTCCAGGAAGGTCGGAACCTTTACAGCATCCTTGTATTCCTTGGTCTTTGACCCGGAACCCGCAACCCGCAACTGTTCTTTGCCTGAAACCTGAAACCTGAAACGGTCTTTCCGTCTTTAGCCTGAGACCTGAAACTTGGGACCTGAGACGGATCCTCAAAAAGAAAGCTATCAGGCTTTCTTTTTGAGGATGAG
>MVQQ01000136.1 GCA_002067555.1 Syntrophorhabdus sp. PtaB.Bin184 | reverse complement strand
ACCGATGGACGGGATGTCGAGGGCCCACTTCGGCACGATGAGCCCGAAGGACACCACCACGTAAAGGTCGGGGTGCAAGTCCGCTATGGACCGAGCCTCGTCGTCCCTGAAGGAGTCTATCTCGATAATGGGCAGACCCAGTTGAAGCGCGGCGTTCTTGACCTCGTTGTCGTCGATCTGGTAGCCCCTGCCCCTGGGACGCGCCCTCTTCGTCACAACAGCCACCACCGAGTCTTTGATCTGTAAGAGGGATGGTATGGAGAAGGAGGAGGATCCGAAAAAAACGATCCTCATTCCTTCTTACCTGTGTACTTTTTTTTGAAAATGTTCTTTTTTATGGGACTCAACCGATCAATGAAAAGCACACCATCGAGGTGATCGATCTCGTGCTGGAATGCGCGGGCAAGCTGCCCCTCGCACTCGAAATCGACGGTATTGCCCCTGAGGTCCGTTCCCCGGGCATGCACTTTCTTCGCTCTCTTCACGTACTCGTAATAGCCCGGAACGCTCAGGCACCCTTCCTCGCCATTCTCCTCGAGGTGGGTCTCGATGATGACGGGGTTGATGAGAATGATGGGTTCCTTCTCCCTGGGGTTCAAAGACGCGTCGATGGCTATGAGCCTCACCGGAAACCCGACCTGCGGCGCCGCAAGCCCCGCGCCATGGGCAAGAAGCATCGTCTCGATCATATCTCCCGAGAGTTTCACGATGACGTCCGTGATGTTCTCCACAGGCTTGGCGATCTTCTTGAGGACAGGGTCGGGGATGACACGGATATCAATTGTGGACATGCACTATTTTAAAACCATCCGCGCGCAGAGTCAATAACTGGAACGCCCTAACTCACACCGTTGACACCATCACCGGCAGGACTTAACTTGATTCCATCTCACATGCCATACAAGGAGGTTCCCATGGCCGACAGACAAAGTGGAAAAGTAAAAGTGCTCGGTTTCGCGGGAAGTTTGAGGAAAGGGTCCTTCAACAAGATGCTCCTCAAGGCCGCGGTCGAGGTCGCGCCCGCGGACGTGGAACTGGAAATATTCGACATCGAAGGAATACCCCCTTTCAATCAGGACCTGGAGAACGAACCCCACGCGAAGGTCAGGGAGCTGAAGGAAAAGGTCAAGGCGGCTGACGCCGTCCTGATAGCCACACCCGAATACAACTACTCCGTTCCAGGCGTCCTGAAGAACGCCATCGACTCGGCGTCGAGGCCTTACGGTACGAACCCGTTCGAGGGCAAGCCCGCCGCCATCATGGGCGCCTCGATCGGCATGCTCGGGACCGCCAGGGCGCAGTACCATCTGCGGCAGACATGCGTCTTCCTCAATTGTTTCGTTCTCAACCGCCCCGAGATAATGGTCCCCTTCGCGGAGCAGAAGTTCGATGCCTCGGGCAACCTCACGGATGACAGGACGAAGCAGCTGATACAGGAACTCCTGGCCGAACTGGCAAAGTGGGCCAGGAAGCTGGGGCAGGCGAAGTGAGCAGGAAAACGTTTTCGTCAGGCCGGCGCCGGATACATTATCTCGCGCCCGGTTTCCTCCCCTCCACCAGGCAGTCCATCCTGTCTCCGGTTCTCAGGAGCCTGATGTCCTCGAAGCCTGCCTCCGTCAGGCCCCCCTCCACCTCTTCGAAGGTATAGGTGCTGCCGCCACGGGTGTTGACGAGCATGTTGATGGCGAAGAGCGCCCCCGCGGATGGGGCGGTGCGGGTCTCGTCCATGATGTGATCGCGGATGAGTATGGTCCCGCCGGGAAGAAGGGCTGTCCACGCCTTGCGGTAGAGGGCGACGTTCTGCCCGGGATCGTTCTGGTGAATTATGGCCGAGAGAAGGACGAGGTCATGTCCGCCGGGGAGGTCGTCGTTGTAGAAGTCACCGGGTACGAGGTCCACTCTTTCCGACAGGCCCTCCGAGGCAATCTTCGCCCGGGCCATGGGTATGACGGCCCCAAGGTCGAAGATCGTGGCCCTGAGGAGGGTGTTCTTCCGCAAAAAGGCCGCCGTGTACGTCCCCGACGCCCCTCCCACATCGAGAAGCCTCCTGTACCGGTCAAGATCACAGGAATCCGCTATCTCCAGGGACAGGTCCCTTCCTATGACGTCCATGGCGCCAATGAAAGCCGCCAGGGTTTCGGCGTCCATCCGGCTTGCGTGCTTGCGCTTTCCCTTGAGCCCTTTTGTCACCACGCGCGAAAGGTCTCCCCAACTGTCCCAGAGGGCGTTCATGTGGAGCACCATGGGGCGGATGGAACCGGGATGACGGGAGGACAGGAGCGCTCCGCTCTCCGTGAGAGAGTAGGACCCGCCGTTCTTCGCGAGAAGGCCCAGGGAGGCAAGGGCGTCGAGAAGACGTGAGAGCGCCCGGGCGTTGAAACCCGCCCTCTTCGCCAGGGCGGTCGAGGTTCCGGGGGCCCCGTCGAGGAGAGTGAATATGTCCAGTTCCGCCGCGGAGAGGATCACTCTGCTCCTTGTGAAGGCGCTGGCGTCAGACATCAGGGAACCGTATGGTGCGTGCTCGATCATGGCAGTCTCCTTGCGACAGTGTGTTGTGTTCAGAGCGCGGCGGCGTGGGTCACCGAGAACGTCTTCTCCACGGGATCATAGATCAGCGAAGAGTTCTTTTTCCAGTTGGCGTCATCCTCGCGGGGATGGTCCTCGCGGAAGAAGCTGCCCCGGCTCTCCTGTCTGGCAAGACTCGCCGTGATGATGGCCTTCAGGGTCACAACCGCTGCCGTCAGGTCGGCCTTCGCACACCTCTCGCGCCTCGTGGCCGGCACGAACCCATCGAGTTCCCGGTGGATCTCGCAAGCGGCCTCAAGGCCTTTCGTCAATCCTTCCGCCGAGCGAATGACACCGGCGTTGTGCCAGGCTATCTTCCGTATCTCTGTCTTTATGTCACCGAGGGACCTTCGCGAGTCCCCGGGGGCTCCGAACCCATCCGTCCGGGTCTCCGTCGGCTCCATACTCGTCCCTTTCGGGGCTTCCTCGTTGAAACGCGCCGCGTTGCGCCCCGCCAGGGTCCCGAAGACGGCACACTCCATCAGGGCGTTCCCACCGCGCCTGTTCGCGCCGTGGAGACCCCATGTCACCTCCCCGCAGGCAAAGAGCCCGGGCAATCCGCACTGACAGGCATCGTCGGTCATCACGCCTCCCATCATGAAATGCACCGCCGGCGATATGGGAAGCGGCTTCGCCGCGAAGTCATGCTTGACGGGCCTCAGCAGGCTCAGAGGATAACCTTCCCAGGCATCACGCGGAACATCGCGGCAATCGAGAAATACGGCACTCCTTTCGGCCTCCCGGTAAAGCTCGATGGAGAGTTCGTCGCGCTTCTTCATGACGGCATCCGTCAGGCTGCCCAGTTTGTATTTCACGGCCAGGTCCTCTCCCGCACCGTTAACAAGCTTCATGGCCTTATGAATGGGCGGGTAGACCATGGTGGCCGGCAGACCCTCTCCCGCTATGATAATGGGGAAGAACTGCACGAACTCCATGTCAAAAAGGGGAAGGCCGGCCGCGGCGGCGAGGTAATACCCCTGCCCCATGATGTACCTCTGGTTGTCGTTCCTGAGGTACATGGCCCCGGCACCACCCGTTGCCAGAACAACG
>MVQQ01000135.1 GCA_002067555.1 Syntrophorhabdus sp. PtaB.Bin184 | reverse complement strand
AAGGGTTGAGTCCTTGGATATATTCATTCAGATAATCCTCCTGACCGTCACAACCCTTACCGGATATTTCATACTCAAAGAACTTCTCTCGAGCGGAGTCTGGGGTCTCGTCGGGGCAACATGCGGGCTGATCCTCGGGTATGCCATCCTCAAGATCGAGCTGAAGCTCCGGGACATATCCCTGAAGATCATTCTCGGAAGTCTCATGGGGGTTGTCGTGAGTCTTTTCGTGGCCAACCTCTTCGTGTCCCGCCTCCTTCTCGCCCTGATCAAGGACATTCCTATCACGCTCCCCATATACGTCCTCTTCTATTTCGTCATGGGCTACCTCGGCTTTGTCCTCGGGAAAGAGAAGTCGAAAACGATCGACCTTTCGAAGGTCCCTCTCTTCGATCGCCTGGAGGAGGACAAGGATGTCAAGCTCCTCGACACGAGCACCATCATAGACGGACGGATAGCAGACATATGCGAGACCGGCTTCATACAGGGAACCTTCGTCATTCCCCAGTTCGTCCTCTACGAGATACAGCACATTGCCGACCACCAGGACCCCGTGAAAAGAACCCGCGGCCGGCGCGGCCTCGATGTCCTGCACAGATTGCAGAAACAGACCTTCCTTGCCGTCAGGATCGTGGACTACGACTTCCCCAAGCTCAAGGACGTTGACACCAAGCTCATAGCTCTCGCGAAACGACTGGGGGGAAAGATCGTCACAAACGACTACAACCTCAACAAGGTTGCCGAGTTGCAAGGCATCGAGGTCCTCAACATGAATCAGCTTGCCATGTCGCTCCGCCCCGCACTCCTGCCCGGCGAACAGATGAACATCAAGGTGCTCCGGGAGGGCAAGGAGCAGGGCCAGGGGATCGGATACCTCGACGACGGCACGATGGTGGTGGTCGACGATGCAAGGAAATACCTTGGCAAGACCGTCGATGTTGTCGTCACGAGTGTCCTGCAGACGACCTCGGGACGAATGATCTTTTCGAGGCTCAAGGGAGAGGCGGGGAAGGATTACATCTACCCCGACGAATATCAATTGGAAGAACAGGCGTGATACAGGCATGAGAACGATTGCGATAATTCTCGCCGGCGGCGCGGGAAAGAGGATGGGGGCCGCCACCAACAAACAGTTCCTGCTCATCGAGAACAAACCCATCATCGTTCACACACTCCAGATATTTGAAGACTGCCGTGCCGTGGACGGCATCTATTTTGTCGTCAACCAGAAGGATCTTCCCCTCATCCAGGAGGAGATACTGGAGACGTACAAGTTCAACAAGATCATGAAGATCGTCATAGGCGGCAAGCTCCGGCAGGACTCGGTGAGGAACGGGCTGGAGGCCATCGAGCATCCCTGTGACATTGTTGTCATACACGACGGGGCACGGCCTTTCGTGTCCCCCGCGTTCATCGAGAAAGGCATTTTCCTCATGGAGATGTACGATGCCGTCATACCGGCGCTGCCCGTGAAGGACACCGTGAAGGTCATCTCCAAGGAAGGTTTTGTGGTGAAGACCCTCGAAAGGGATTCCCTCTGGCACGTGCAGACTCCCCAGACGTTCAAGTATCCCCTCATCATGAAGGCATACCGGGAGGGAATGGCGAAAAAACACTACGGGTATGACGACGCCACGTTCATCGAGCATCTGGGAAAGAAGGTGAAGGTCATAGAGGGTTCCCCGTACAATATGAAGATCACCACGCCCGAGGACCTGATCATCGCGAGAGGGCTTCTTTCCCAGCTCAAAGGGACCTTATGAGGATAGGAACAGGGTTCGACGTCCACAGGCTGACGGATGGCAGGCGGCTTGTTCTGGGAGGTATCGAGATCCCTTTCGGAAAAGGCCTCCTCGGCCACTCCGACGGTGATGTGCTTCTCCATGCCATAAGCGACGCGATACTGGGTGCCCTTTCTGAAGGGGACATCGGGGTTCATTTCCCCGACACCGACAGGGACACCGAAGGCATCGACAGCGCCGTGATACTTGCCAGGATCTCGGCGATAGCCCGCGAGAGGGGCTACCGGGTCGTCAACGTGGACAGCGTTGTCGTGGCAGAGGCGCCGAAGATAGCCCCGTACCGGGAGGCGATGAGGGAGAGGATCGCCGGGCTCCTGTCCATTGACGCCGGCATGGTGGGCATCAAGGGCAAGACGACGGAGGGCCTGGGACTGACCGGCAGGGGCGAAGGGATCGCCGCGCACGCCGTCGTTCTCATGGACAGGATTTGAAAAGAGGTATGCGTCCTGGATCCGCACGACAGGTGAGGCGAAAATGGTCAGGGTAAGGTTTGCCCCGAGCCCGACGGGACATCTCCACGTGGGAAACGCGAAGACGGCCCTCTTCAACTGGTTTTTTGCCAGGAAGTACGAGGGGTCTTTCATTCTGCGCATGGAGGATACGGACATGGAACGCTCCGACGCGGCCTACGAGAGGTCCATCACGGAGGACCTCGCCTGGCTCGGGATCGCCTGGGACGAAGGACCGCTGCGCCAGTCAGAGCGCCTTGACATCTACAGGTCCCACGCGTTGTCCCTGCTGGAAAAGGGACTCGCATACCGGTGTTTCTGCGGCGAGGAAGAACTTGCCGCGGCGAGGCAAAGCTCGCTTGCGCGGGGCGAGCCCCCGAGGTACAACGGAAAATGCCGGGATCTTTCCGCCGGCGAGGCCTCAAGGCTCGCGGCAAAAGGGCAGCCCTTCACCCTGCGCTTCCGGTCGGATGGAAGGCCGGTCACGTTCCGCGACGGCATACGGGGGGAGCTCTCCTTCCCGAGGGGACACGTGGACGACCTCATCATCCTTAGAAGGGATGGGACACCGACGTACAATCTGGCCGTCGTCGTCGACGATATGCTCATGGGGATCACCCACGTCATACGGGGAGGGGACCACATCTCCAACACGCCCAGGCAGATGGCCCTCATCAATGCCCTGGGAGGCAGGCCTCCTGAGTACGCGCATCACTCCCTCCTTATCGGTCCCGACCGCAAACCTCTCAGCAAGAGGCACGGCGCGACGCGCGTTACGGATTTCCGTGCCATGGGGATAGTGAGCGAGGCGCTTGTGAACTACCTGTCGACGATGGGTCGAAACGTTGCAGTGGAGCTCATGGACCCGGACGAGATAGTCCGGACCTTTTCCCTTGACTCCGTCTCCGGTTCGGACAACATTTTCGATATGGAGAAATTGCTTTGGTTCAACAGGGAATACCTGAAACGGATGCCACCCGCTGTCCTCGCCGACAGGGCGGGAATCGATGCCTCCCGGGTGGAGAAGGTGTCCGTGGTGCGTGAGAACGCCTCCACGCTCACCGATCTCAGGGAGTACATGGAGATGTTCGACAGGGCGGAGTTGAGGCCGGAGGCCCTTCGTTACCTCATGAAGATGGATGCAGCCGGGGAGATCGCAAAGACCGTGAGGTCCCGCCTCGCGGTCAGGGGCGGTGTTACCTTCGACGAGCTGACCGCCGCCCTCACGGTGCCTGTCGGCCTCAGGAAAAGGGACCTCTTCATGATCCTGAGGGCCTTTGTTACGGGAAGGTCAGAGGGGCCTCCCCTGCGGGATGTCTTTCCCCTGGTTCCCCTGGAGGTCATCACAGGTCGCATCGATGCCTATCTCGAGCACAGACACGAAGGATAGCGGGCTGATGAAAACCGGCGGCAGGCGGGGCATTAGCGAGAGGGCGGCAGGACTCTACGCACTCGTGAAATCAGTTTTTCGCAGCCTGTCGCTGAGAACGCAGCTCCTCCTCATTCTCCTCTTTCTCCTTCTCATATCCATCGGTTCGCTGACCATCATCTACACGAGGGCCGAAGAGGCCCTTCTCGACAAGGTGGGCGAGAATATCGACGACATCACCAGGGCCATCCAGATAAGCGTCGAGGAACTGACGTACCGGGGGGATTCGACGGCCCGGCTCAAGAGCTACGTGGACATGCTCAACAAGAAGGGGATCAAGGAGATCTCCATCGTCAGCGACAAGTCGGAGGTCATCGCCAGTTCCGACCCGAAGAAGATCGGCACCACCCAGAAGCTGACGGAGAAAAAGCCGGCCGCGCGGAAAAAGGACCTCATGATCACGGCGCGCCTGGGAGACGAGCATCGCAGCGGCACCCAGCGGCTCTACAACATCATCATGCCCGTTGCGATCAAGGGTCAGAACATAGGCTACATCCATATCAACATGGCCCTCGACGACTATCGTCTCCTGCAGAACCGCAACCAGATCAAGAGGATCCTCAGCATGATCTTCGCCTTCACCATCGGCATCATCGTGTGCCTCGTGATCGCCGAGAAATACACGGAACCGATCAAGAGGATAGCCATGGCAAGCAGGAAGATCGCCATGGGAGAGCTCGTCAAGATCAGGGAAACGGACCGCAAGGACGAGATCGGTACCCTGGTGACGAGCTTCAATGAAATGGTGGACAAGCTCGACGAGCGCAAG
>MVQQ01000134.1 GCA_002067555.1 Syntrophorhabdus sp. PtaB.Bin184 | reverse complement strand
GGAGGACGATGACGGGACAGGTCTCTACAACTACAACGCCCGCCTCTACGACCCGGAGCTGGGGAGGTTCATATCAGCTGATTCAATAATACCCGAACCGGGGAACCTCCAGGCGTTCAACAGGTATAGCTACTGTGTCAATAATCCGCTGGTGTATGTGGACCCGAGCGGGCATTTCGCGTGGGTGCCGTTCATTGCCGCGGTTCTCATCGGCGCCGCGACAGGGGCATCGATAGCCGCCATTACCGGCAACGATATCGCTACGGGTGCCCTGACGGGGGCTGTGAGCGCTGCAGCCTTTTACGGAGCAGGTACACTAATTGAAGGGATAAGGGTAAGCGCTTCCATGGCAGCGGTAACTGAAGCGGGGGCTATAAATGAGTACGCGATGGCGGCCGCATATCAACAGAGTGTGAGTTCTTTGGGTGCTGCGAGCATTCATGCGGGTGCCGGAGTCGTATCGGGTGGTGTCAATGCCGCGATTACAGGAAGCGACATAGGCATGGGTGCCCTGACAGGAGGGATATCGGGGGGCATAGCGTCTGGGGCTGGTAATTACATACCTGACGATTTTGCATCCCAGTTTGCCGGACGTTCCTTTGTGGGAGGTATCACCGGCGGTATCACGACAGAACTCAGTGGTGGCGACTTCGGAGAGGGATTCGTTACGGGAGCGTGGACGGCAGGGTATGCCTATACATTTAATTGTAGTTCGTACAGGTTGATCCAGCTATTGGAAAAGGGTGGCCACAGAGTACTTCGATACCTATCCAAGAAAGAGGCAATTCAAGCAAGACGCGCAGGGCACAACGTTGTCAGCGAAACTCGGTCTGAGGCCAAAGCACTCGAAATAGCAGCAAATAACGGCGACAAAACGAGTGTCCGAAGAGATATCGGACACTCGCTGAGGAATGGCGACACCGGAATGTCTCATTATCAGACAAACGGGGCTAATGGGCATTCGTTCTGGAGCTTATCGACTACCGGTGCTATACTCTACGGCATTTGGCAGATAGTCGACCCATTTGGCGCTACGGATGCCGAATAGAGCACGTTGTCTAGTCTCTCTAGAATCGGCCATAACACTGGCGACTGGTTTCCAAAGGAAGGGTTGTGGTATGAAACGATACCGACTGATGGTCAAAGGAGAGAATTTCCTTGTACGGATAGATGACAGGGAAGACAAATGGGGTTTTTTTACAACCCGGTTTGTTACTGCGAAGGATACAGTGGAGGGGGAAAGTAAGGTTCTGCAAAGCATCAGGTTGGAGCTTGAAGACTGGGTTCTTAATGACCGGTCTGATCCGCCCATGTTACATGTTACGGAGTGCGAGGAAGTTGCGTGGTGGAGAAACAGAAAAAGGGGGAAAGGGTTTAGTTGGTTTCCAGAGAAACCTCAACAAGGATAAACGTAAGGTTATATGGGCCAGGTCCTGACCACAAGAAGCTTGAAAAAGTTTTCCCATGGTGATGAGTATGTTCCAGAAATCATCAAGCGACAAATTGATGGACAGATTGAAAAAGTATAAGTTTTCAAAGATTACAGCAGAAACTGTTCTTCCAATAATTCTGGACCTGCACAAAGGCAATATTTGTGAAATGGAGCGAGGGATTGCCAGCCTCGCCTTCAGAGTGTGTTCAGAAATAAAGCAAGGCATAATGATGTCTCAACAGGGTGATGATTATTTCAGCTTGATTGACCTCTATCTTGATGATTACTATCCAGATCTTGATTTGAGGCTGGAAGTGAAAGACATTATTTTTGAAGGAACTATCCTGCATGATTACGGTAATCCTTACGGAGCCGACTTGAATACGATGGAAGTGTTAGCAAAGAGAGTCATTAATCAGGAGTCTTGAAGGGCTGAGGGGGACGCCCTCGAAGGGTGATTCCTGAGAAGCAACCCCCTCCCTTTCCGCTCAGGACTATCCCATCACCCCATCGATGCACCCTCTACTACCACGTGAACCACCTCGGCTCCTCCTCCGTCATAACCGACGATACGGGGAACACGAAGGAGACGATAAGAGACGGGGTCGTGGGGAAGAGGCTCTGCGCCGGGGGAGAGAGCGGATGGGATGAGAAATCCAGAGGTTTGCCTACCCGAGCGAGAGGAGGTAAGAGCGGAGGTTTGTCTTCTTGTTGTTGAGGCCGAGCTTGTTCCTTATGCTGTTCCGGTGGGAATCGACGGCACATGTGGCTATCCCCAGGAATTCCGCTATCTCCTTCGTTGTTCTGCCTTCCTTAATGAGCGAGGCCACCTCGATCTCCCTGGGGGTGAAGTTCAACTGCTTTATCGTGTTCGGGAAGGGCGACATTATCTCGTTCAGGTTCGTTGCAACGATATCGAGGTATGTCCTGTGCCTCAAGTCCAGCTTGTCTTTCTGCGCCCTGTATATGTAGGGAAGGACCATTTCCCGGATATTGGACGCGAGCCTTGCTTCCAGCTCCCTCCTGTCCTCTTCCCGTTGTCTCAGGAGGACCTTGAGGGCGGCATTCACCTCCTCGAGGGCCTCCGACTTGGCTGTCAATTCCCGTTCTCGCTCTTCAAGGGCATCCATCGTTTTCTTCTGTTCCGTGATATCGTGGCAGCTTCCCCGATATCCCAGGAAGGTGCCCTTTTCGTCGAAGAAAGGGCGCCCGCTTGCCTCAAGGTAGACCGTCTGCCCGTTCCTGTGAAGGGCCGCGGTTTTCAGGCATGCAAACTGTTCTTTGCCGGCGAGGACCTTTCTCGCCAGGGGCGCGAGCCTTTCTGGCTCACCGGGGGCCATGAAATCGAAGGGAGTCCTCCCTATGAACTCTTCCGCCTCGCACCCCAGGATGTCGCGTATCCGCGGACTCACGTACGTGTGTACCAGGTCCGCGTTCACCTCCCAGACCCATTCCTTTATCGATTCCACGAGCGCGAGGTACTGTTCCTCCTTCTCCTTCCTCCTGGCAACTTCCCGGCTGAGCCGGTCGGTGCGCTCTTCCACCAGTTTGCTGAGATGGTCGCGGTGCGCCGCGAGTTCTTCCTCCATCTTCCTGCGTTCGGTGATGTCGAGTTCGATGCCGTCCCACATGAGAGTTCCGTCGGAATGAACGTGGGGAAGAGCGATAAGACGCCGCCAGCGGACATCGCCCGAAGGAAGACGGAACGGCACATCCATCTCAAACTTCGACATCGTCGCGGAGGCGCGCGCTTCGGATTCCGCCACCATGGCCCGGTGCTCCCCGTCGATCTGATCGTAAATGAGTGAAAGGTCCATCATGGCATCTTCCACCTTGACACCGTGAAACCGCTCCACCGCCGGGCTCGCGTACGTTAACACCCGCTGCTTTCCGTCAACACCGGTGTTGATCTGGTAGACCATCCCGTCGGCGAGGTTTTCGCTGAGGACACGCAGCTGCTCCTCGCTTTTGCGCAGGGCCTCCTCCATACTTTTGCGTTCGGCGATGTCGCGGAAGATACCCTGAACCAGCACCTTCCCTTCATATTCCACGGGACATCCCGTGATGTCCACGGGAACCACCGTGCCGTCCTTTCTCAATACCCTGGTATCGTAAAGAAAACCGATCCGTCCTGCCGCCGCTCCCGAGAAGTGAAGGATCACCCTGTCGAGCTCTTCAGGCGGG
>MVQQ01000133.1 GCA_002067555.1 Syntrophorhabdus sp. PtaB.Bin184 | reverse complement strand
ACGGAGGAGATATCCCGCCTCGAGAGGATCCTCACGGAGATGCTGGATTTCGCGAAACCCTTGAGGCTGGATCTCAAGCCCGCGTCGATCAGGTCCATCATCCTTTCCTGTCTCGAAATGATGACAGTGCGGTTCCAGGAAAAGGGCATCGAGGTGCGCAAGTCGTTCTCGAGGGAAACCCCGAGGATATCCATAGACCGCGACAAGATCGAGCAGGCGATCATCAACGTCCTGCAGAATTCCATCGACGTGCTTCCCGAAGGGGGAAGGATCGGGATAAGGACGAAGTATGCCGCCGGGAACGGCAGGTTCGTCAGCATAGACGTCGATGACAACGGGCCGGGCATAGCGGACGGAGACCTTCCCTATGTCTTCGACCCTTTCTTCAGCAACAAGAAGAAAGGCACAGGACTGGGACTGTGGAATGTGAAGAAGGTCATTGAGGCACACGGGGGAACGGTGGGTATCACCACGAAACGAACGGGGGGCGTTCACCTCTCCATGACGGTACCCGTCAGGAGGCGCAATAATGAAAAAAAAGATACTCATCGTTGACGATGAGAAGTCGCTTCTGGAATCTCTTGAGATGTTCCTGAGCGAGAAGGGCTACGACGTGGCGTGCGCCATCACTGCCGCCGAGGCCATTGAAAGGAACAACTCCTTCAAACCTGACGTGATCGTCCTCGATATCCGTCTTCCCGACAAGGATGGTCTCGAGGTGTTGAAGGAATTCAGGGAGACCACGAAAAAGAGCAATGTCATCATAATAACGGCCTTTCACGACATGGACACGACGATCAAGGCGATGAAATTCGGCGCCTGCGAGTACATCCCGAAACCGATCGATATCGAGGAACTGGAAAGCGCCGTCGAGCGGGCGGCGCGGGCCGGGGCGCCGGGGCCGCCCACGAACGCCATATCCCTTGATCCCTCCCTCATATACGAAAAGGGGAAGATCATCGGCAAGAGCCGGGAGATGAAGGAGATATTCAAGGCGATCGGCATACTGTCGGAGAACAAGGTGACGGTCCTCGTAGAGGGGGAAACGGGGACGGGCAAAGAGATGATAGCCCGCGCCATCCACTATCACAGCCCGGGGAAGGACGCCCCATTCATCGGGATCAACTGTTCCTCCATCGTGGGGACCCTCCTCGAAAGCGAGCTTTTCGGACATGAGAAGGGTTCCTTCACGGGTGCAATTGCGACGAAGAAAGGAAAGTTCGAGCTTGCCGGAGAGGGTACCATCTTCCTCGACGAGGTGAGCGAGATACCCTTCGAGCTGCAGGCCAAGCTCCTGCGCTTCCTCCAGGAGAAGGAGTTCGAGCACGTCGGGGGCGAGAGGAGCCTCAAGTCCAACGCACGGGTCATAGCCGCGACGAACAGGGATCTCTGGCAGATGGTCCGCGAGGGTCATTTCAGGGAGGACCTTTTTTACAGGTTGAGCGTCGCCATGATCAGGGTGCCTCCGCTTCGGGACCGGCGCTCCGATATACCTCTGCTCATCCAGTACCTGCTCAAGAAGATCAATGCCGACCTGCGCCACAGCATCAAGAGGGTCGAGGAAAGGGCCATGGAGAGACTGCTCGCCTATCACTGGCCGGGCAACGTCCGTGAACTGGAGAACGTTCTTACGAGGGGCGTGATCTCGACCCCGGGGGAAGTGATCCTTGACGAGTTCATCGTGACGCTCCTCGAAAAGTCCGACGCCGCCGAAGAGGAGGTGAAGGAGCCGACGGGTGCCATGACGACCCTGCAGGATGTCGAGAAGGTCCACATCCTCAAGGTCCTGCAGCACACGGGGTGGCATTTCGGCAAGACCTGCGGTATCCTCGGCATATCGAGGCCCACTCTCCGGCAGAAGCTCAAGGAGTACGACATCACCCTGCCCCCCTGATCGCCCCCGGCTGCTGGCATCTTAATTGCAATTAGCATCCCCGTGACCCCTTCCATGAAGACGCTGCAGGAAATCCGAAAGGAGCACATCTGCAAAGTGCTCGAAAAGACACATTGGGATTTGAAGGAAGCCAGCACCATCCTCGAAATCTCAGAGGATGTTCTTCTAAAAGAGATCAACAGCGCGGGCATCACAAAGGTGAAAGTCTCCCATCAAAAGTAAAAGTTCCTTTCAATTCCCGCCGGAGGAGAGTTGAAAATTTTCTGCAATCCGACGATCCATTCGACCCCGGGGATTGTTCCACACCCTTTCAGGGGATTGACGTGCAACCCGCCGCAAACGGTACTCTCAACCGGCGAGGGGGAGCGGGAACCTTTAGACATGGCATAAATATTGCTCACACCGAAAGAAAGGGCAAAAAGGGTATCAAATATATCCAAAGGGGGAGGTTGGCATGAGAAAGCTGATGTGCATCATCATCGCTTTGTTTGCAATGGGGTTCTTTCTGTCCGGCCCTGTGAGCGCGGCAGATCCCATCGTGATCGGCGCACCGCTCGCGACCGCATTCCTGTATGGATGGGACGCGGAGAGGGGCATCAAGCTTGCGGCGGACGAGATCAATGCCGCGGGCGGGGTAAAGGTCGGCAATACGAAGAGACCGTTCAAGGTGGAGGTCATCGACACCAGGGACCTCGAACCGGGTGTGCCGGTCAGTGAAGCACTCCTGGGACTGGAAAAGCTCATACTGGAAAAGAAGGCAGATTTCATCATCGGAGGACCGGTGCGGTCGGAAGCGGCCCTTGCCGCCATGGACATCCTGAGCAAGTATAAGAGGATCAGCATCCTCACTACCGGGGTGCTCACTCCCGCATACCACAAGAAGGTCGCAGACAATTATGCCAAATACAAATACTGCTTCAGGAACTCGAGTCATGTGGGTGTTATGATGCCGGAGTTCCTTACCCTTCTTGAAGACATGAAAAAAAGCTACGGGTTCAAGACCGCGGCCATCATGGTCCAGGATGTCGCGCATGCCCGTGCGGGTGGGGAGGCCATGGAGAAGGCACTCAAGGGCAAGGGCTGGACCGTCATGGCACCGAAGATCTATCCCACCGGGACCACGGACTATTCCGTCGGGCTTGCGGATGCCGGCAAGAACAATGCCCAGATCCTCTTCCTGTGGATGGATATGCCTGAGAGCACCATCCTTCTCAAGCAGTGGGCGGACATGAAGCTCAAATGCATCCCCATAGGGTTTGTGAATGCGGCCGAGCAGCCTGGATTCATGAAGGCCTCGGGAGGAAAAGGGGAATACCTCATAGTGAACCTCGTCAACGGCGGCAACGCGCCGGCGAAGATCACTCCCTGGACGATGAAGTTCGTCGATGCCTACAAGAAGAAATGGGGACTCGAGCCCGAGGGCTACGGCACATCGTCGAGCTACATGGCTGTCTACCAGTTGAAGGATGCCATCGAGAAAGCGGGCAGCACGGACTCGGACAAGGTGATCACCGCCCTCGAGAACGGGGACATCATGGGTGTCTACGGGAGAATGAGGTTCGACAAGAAAACGCACCAGATAATCCCTTCCCTCGACCCGAAGGAAGGCGCCGTGACGGGCATCATCCAGTGGCAGAAAGGCAAGAGGGTACAGATATTCCCTCCGAAGGTGGCAGATGCGAAGGTCGTGCTTCCGCCGTGGATGAAATAAACCAGGAAAGAGGGGACATATGGAGCTTCTCGTATACGGGATAATCAACAGCATCACCCTCTCTCTGGTATCCCTTGGCTTCACCCTTGTGTACAGCATAAGCAGGGTCCCGAACTTCGCTCACGGGGCCCTGTATGTTGCCTCGGGATACCTGACGTGGCTCTTTCTCAACCAGTTTCTGGGATTCCCCTATTTTCTGGCGATCCTGTTGGGAGTGATTATAACGAGCCTCGTGGGGGCGGCTATCTACCAGTTCATACTCGTGCGCATCAGGGGCATGGAGATATCGGAGATAATCGCGACATACGCGATCGGCCTCGCTATCCTGGAGGGCTTGAGGTGGGGAGGTTTGAGAGGCGGGACATTCGTCCTGCCCGCCTTCTTTTCCGGCTCTGTCAGCATACTGGGCGTGAGCGTGGACTACCAGCGTCTCATTATCGTCGGGGCGGGCGTATTGACCTTTATCATTCTCTACCTCTTCACGCGTCTCACAAAGATCGGCCTTGCCTTTCGCGGTATAGCCCAGGATGAACGGGCGGCCATGATGCTCGGGATCAATTCCGATATGACCGCCGTTCTCTCCCTTGCCATAGGATCGGCGCTGGCCGGGCTTGCCGCAGTGCTCCTTCTGCCCCTGGGGAACATAGTGGTGGAAGGAGGATACAACGTTCTCGTCTTCGCCGTCGCCGTCTGTGTCATCGGGGGATTGGGGAGCTGGGGAGGGGTGATAGTCGCCTCTTTCATTATCGGTTTTGCCCAGATCATGACGGAGTACTTTATCTCCGCCCATTACCAGATGGTCGTCGCCCTTCTCGCCATCATTATCACACTTCTCGTTAAGCCGTCGGGGATATTCGGTAAACAAAAAGAACTGGAAGAGCGGGTGTAGCTATGGATACGATGATGCGAAAAGAGAGGATCGACCGGGGACTCAAGGTCAGAACAGAGGGTATCTACGCGATAACCTCCGCGCGGGAGATCCTCTACCTGATGGGGCCGAGGATCCTGCTCATCGTCGGGCTCCTGGCGCTTCCCCTGGTGTTCGAGTTAGCTCCGTACTGGAAAAAGGTCATCAACATCATGTGCGCGTATGCGCTCCTCGCGTTAGCCTTCGACTTCCTGGCGAACTATGTGGGCCTTGTGTGTCTTGGAGGCGCGTTCTTCACAGGGGTAGGAGGATATTTCGCGGCGATCTTCAACGTGGAAGTCGGGTTGCCGATATGGCTTTCGATGCCGCTGGCGACCATCGCCGGGGCGGTATTCTGCACCGTTGTCTTGCTGCCATGTCTTCCGCTGAGAGGTGTCTATTTTGCCATCGTGACCCTCATGTATCCCCTGTTGTTCACAAGGATCATAGAGGCCCTGAACATACTTGGCGGCACGAACGGCATGACCGGGGTGGCTCCCTTTCCCAACGCCTATGTTGAGAACTACGTGATCATCGTCCTGGCCCTTGCCTTTCTCTTCGCCATGCGGAGGTTCGTGAACGAAGACGCAGGTCTTGTCCTTCGCGCGGTGAAGGACAATGACCAATCGGTGAGGGCGTCGGGTATAAGCGTTACCCGCATGAGGATCATCGGCGTTTTCATTGCCTCGCTGCTTGGGTGCCTTGCGGGTGCTTACATTGCCCATCTGTACATGTGGGCGGGTATCTCGCTTTTCGCACTCGATTTTTCGATCATTCCCATTGCCGCAGTCGTTATAGGGGGAGGAGGGACCCTGGTGGGCGCGTTGATCGGTGCTTTCATCCTTGTTCCCCTGTCGGAGATCCTCAGGGCCTTCGGGACTTTCAGGATCGTTATCTACTGCATCATCCTGACGGGGTTCATCGTGTTCAAGAGCGAGGGTATCATGATCTACCTTCAGAGAAAGTATCACCAGTTTGAAAGGTGGGTGAAAGTATGAGCGCGCAACCTGTGCTGTCCGTGCATGGAATCACGAAATCCTTCGGCGGGTTGAAGGCGCTCATGGATGTCAGCTTCGATATCCATGAAGGGGATGTCTTCGGCATAATCGGACCGAACGGGTCGGGAAAAACGACGCTGATAAACTGCATCACCGGTTTCATCAAGACGGAGGCGGGCAAGGTGATGTTCAAAGGCAAGGACATCACGGGCTGGCAGCCTCATAAAATAGCGGATATAGGGATCGCCCGGACATTCCAGATAATGCGGCCCTATCATTCGCTTCCCGCGTACAAGAACCTGATAATACCGCTGTGGTCGCCAAGGGCCCGTAAGACCGGCGGCTGGCGCGGCGGCGGAAAGCACGGCGACAGGGACACAGTGGCTGTCGACATCCTCGAGGAGATCGGGTTCGAGCGTGATTCACGGGTACCCTACAAGCTGGCTTCGACCCTGCCGACGGGGTATCAGAAACGGCTCGAACTGGCAAGATGCATGGCGCTGCGCCCGGAGATCATATTCTGTGACGAGGTTTTTTCCGGATTGAGCATGAGCGAGATAGCGGGCATGGTACCCCTGATCGAGAAGATGAAGATGGAAGGAATAACGCTCATCATGGTGGAGCACCGCCTGCGCGAGCTTTTCAAGGTGGCGACAAGGGTCATGGCCCTCAATTTCGGAGAAAAGATAACGGAAGGTGAAGCGCTGGATGTCATCGAGGACAAGAGAGTAAGAGAGGCATACCTCGGAAGCGAAGGAGTGTAGCCCATGTTCGAAGCCTTTGAATTGATGGTTTTCTTTGAGAACATGATCGCCCTCAACAATGTGAGTATGACATGCAACGAGGGCAAGATCATCGGGATATTCGGTTCCAACAGCGCGGGGAAAAGCACGTTCATGCATGCCATCTCCGGGATCATCCTGGATATCAAGAAGAAAGAGGAGATGCGGGGCGGGGAACGGATATCGGTTTTCGGCCGCGTGTTTTTCAACGGGAAGGACATATCGGCTGTGAGTCCCCACAACCGGGCGAAGGCGGGCATTGTCCTGTGTCCCGAGCGAAGAAGGATATTTCCCGAGAGCTCGACGCTCGAGAATCTGAAGATCGGTTCCTATCTGGTGGGCAGCCGTGAGACCAAGGAGAACCTGGAGTATGTCCTGAATCTCTTTCCGCGGCTCAAGGACCATCTGAAAAGACAGGGGGGATTCTTAAGCGGCGGCGAACAGCAGATGCTCGCCATCGGCAGGGCGCTCATGGCATCGCCGAGGATGCTCCTGCTCGACGAACCTCTGCTGGGTTTGAGCCCGGCCTATCAGGAGATCGTGGTCAACGGAACCAAGGCCATCCGCGATTCGAAAGGCATCTCGATCATCATCACCGAGCAGTATGCGCGGCCCGTCATGCCCATTATCGATTATGGATATATACTCGAGAACGGCTCCAGTGTGCTGATGGGGACCAGAGAGGAACTGATGGATAATCCCGATGTGAAATCGGCATATTTCGGAGTGTAAGGGGTGAGGCAATGGCATCCTTAGAAAAGCAATACACATTCACACGTTTCGAGGAGGTGTGCAAGGAACACTCCTCGAAGATCGCCCTCATCTATCTGGGTGAAACCTTCACATACGGACGACTGGAGACACTCGTGCACAAGTTCGCCCGGGGCCTCTCCGACATGGGAGTGAAACAGCAGGACAGGGTGATGCTCTACATATCGAACTGTCCACAGTGGATCATTGCGAATTTCGCCATAAACAGGATCGGCGCCGTGACCGTGCCCGTGTCGCCCATCTACACGGCTTTCGAGATAGAATACATGATCAAGGACGCCGGCATAGAAACGGTGATCTGCCTGGACACGAACTTCGTCTACGTGAAAGAGGTCATGGAGAGAACGAACCTGAAAAGGGTCATTGTCACAAACCTCGTTGATTTCATCTCGCCCTTCAAACGGGTGGTTGGCCATCTCTTCGACAAGATCCCCGTCGGCAAGGTTGAGAAAGGGGACAGGATACACTCCTTCAAGGATGTCACGTACCGTTCTCCCAACATACCGCCGGACATCACCATCGATCCGAAGACGGACCTCTCCTACATTATGTATACCGGTGGCACCACGGGTTTTCCGAAGGGGGTTCCGGGTAACCACATCGGAGAGGTTACCTATATAAACGACATCATGGAGGACGTGATCAAGGACTATGTCAATCCCGGGAACGATGCCGTCCTCATGATCAACCCTCTCTTCCACATCATGGCGAAGGGTTTTTCCATCGCCTTCGGTTTCAACCTTGCCAACACGGTGGTGCTCATGCCCATACCGGAGGTTGATCCCACGCTCTCCGCGATAGAGAGGTACAGGATCAAGTGGATGCTGGGCGTCCCGGCGCTCTACAGGATGATCCTCGAGAGCGATCGTATCGACCAGTACGATCTGAGCTCGCTGAGGTACTGCTACTGCGGCGGTGACGTCCTGCCCGTGGAGGTCTTCAAGACCTGGCAGGAGAAATACTCCATACCGCTTTACCAGGTCTACGGTTCGACGGAGATAGGCCACGTGACCTATAGCCTGCTGAACCAGGAGCCGTCACCAACCGTCATCGGCACTCCTCTCAAGACGAGGAAGTCGATAGTCGTCGACAGGGATACTTTGGAGAAGCTGCCGCCCGGCGAGCTGGGAGAACTGCTCGTGACATCCCCGTACACGCTGAAGGAATACCTCAACAAGCCGGAGGAGACGGAGTACTCCTACGTGAGGCTGAACGGGGACATTTATTACCGCATGGGCGATTACGTCAAGATGAACGAGAGGGGAGAGCTGGAGTTCGTCGAGAGGACAGCAGATATCATCAAGTACAAGGCGTACCGGGTCTCGGCGTCCGAGGTGGAGGCCGCCCTGCAGGATCATCCGACGGTCATCGGCGCATGCGTCATCGGTGTGCCCGACCCCAAGGTCGGTGAGAGGATCAAGGCGATCGTCGTTTTGAAAGAGGACGCCAAAGGGATCGGAAGCACCGAGCTTCTCAAATGGTGCAGGGACCGGCTGGCCCCCTACAAGGTCCCGGGTTACATAGAGTTCCGTGACATGCTGCCGAAGTCGAAGGTTGGCAAGCTTCTCAGGCGTGAGATACGGGACGAAGAGAAACGCAAGCTCGAAAAGGAAAAGAGGAGGTAAAGGAAAGAGAACCGTTTCAAACAAAACCCTTAGTTTCACAGCTTCAGGTTTCAGGACAGAAGTGGCTTCAAGGCTGCAACGATTCAAGAAAGGGACGATTCATCTTGCTTTGCCATGCAAGGAGGACCTACCCCCCCTCCTCGATGGCAAGAGGGGGGCAAGCCGGATCGTCCCTTCCTCTTTCCCGGGATTCTTTCCCTGTAATTTCATCGTGCTTGGTTTAATCCTTTGTTTGGGATAACACGAAGGTGTAAAATGGTTTACAGAATTACAGATGTATTTTGAATAGAGTCTAATGCAAAAACGTAAGGAGGCCGGTATTCTGGACCAATACGACAAGGACGCCGATCCCGTGTGGAGCGGGTCATGAATAGAAGCTACGCGGCGTATGGAATAGTGGTGCTGACGGTCGTTGTCTGCTTCGTGTTCCTTGCTTCATCGGGGAGCGATACGCGCAAGCCCGTCTTCAGGGATGACTCGCGGGTGAAGTTCAGAAAGGTGTCGGGTACGGTTCGAAAGGGAGACGTCCTTTCGCGGCTTTTCAAGCGCAACAACCTTCAGTCTGCCGATCTCAGGCACGCGAAAGAGGCCGCGGACGGTGTCTATGATCTTGGCAGGCTCTGCTCGGGCCGTCCCTACAGCATGACGATCGACACCGACGACAGGCTGCACTCGCTCACGTACTGGATAGACGATGACACCTATCTGAATCTTTCGCGCGACGGGGACTCGTTGACCGCGACGATCGAGAAGGTGGAGTATGAGAATCGGCAGCTTTCCTTCGGTGGTGTCATCAGAGACAACCTGGTGGCCTCCCTGGGCCCCGGCAGGAACGCCTTGCTCCTTGCCCTCGACCTGTCGGATATCTTTGCCTGGGACATGGATTTCAACACGGACCTGCGGGAAGGGGACACGTTCAGGATAGTGGTTGAAGGTCTCTTCACGGGGAATACCTTTAGAAGGTTCGGCAGTATCCTGTCGGCCGAGTTCATCAACAACGGGCAGAGATACCTGGCCTACCGGTACGAGGTAAAGGGAAACGCGGGCTACTATGACGCCGATGGGAGGCCTTTGAGACGGGCGTTTCTCAAGGCGCCGCTCAATTTCCGGAGGATCAGCTCCCATTATACCGGCAGACGCTTCCATCCCATACTCAAGGTTCACAGGCCACACAGGGGCATTGACTATGTCGCCGCCACGGGAACCCCCGTTTCCGCCCTGGGTGATGGTGTTGTCAGTTTTTCCGGCCGCCGCGGAGGCTACGGGAAACTCGTTATCATACGGCACCGGAACGGCTATAGCACCTGGTACGGTCACCTGTCGAGCGTCGCGAAGGGCATCAGGAACGGATCGAGGGTGGAGCAGGGTGATATCATAGGCCGCGTTGGCTCCACCGGCCTCGCCACGGGCCCCCATCTCCACTTTGAGATGAGAGTGGCAGGAAGGGCAGTGAACCCCCTTAGGGTCCGCTGCGTTCGCGCGGAACCCCTTGGCGCGGGGCACAGGCCTCGGTTCAGGGAATACGTCGCTTCTATGAACCGTCGCCTCACAGAGGCGGTCGCCGTGGACGACATGTCGATACCGTCGATGCTGGCGGCAATGGAGAAGGAATGATGGAAGAAGACAAACTCCCACCCAAAGCGGAACGATACATTTGCGTCCATTGTCATTTTTACCAGCCGCCGCGGGAGAATCCCTGGCTCGAGTCCGTCGAGATACAGGACTCGGCTTACCCCTTCCATGATTGGAACGAGCGCATCACCTCCGAATGCTACGCGCCGAACCTGGCCTCCCGAATGGTGAACGGCTACGGCCGTATCACCGACATCGTCAGCAACTATTCCAGGATAAGCTTCAACTTCGGCCCGACCCTGCTGGCATGGATGAAGACCTTCGCTCCTGCCGTGTACGAAGGTATCCTCGAGGCGGACAGGCTGAGCGTCTCCCATCGGTCGGGCCACGGGAACGCCCTGGCCCAGGTATATAACCATATCATCATGCCGCTCGCCAATTCCCGCGACAGGAGAACGCAGGTGATCTGGGGGATCAGGGACTTCCGGGAGAGATTCGGACGCGAACCGGAAGGGATGTGGCTCGCCGAAACGGCTGTGGACGTGGAGACTCTAGAACACCTGGCGGTTTGCGGTATCCTTTTCACCATTCTTGCTCCTCACCAGGCAAAAAGGGTCAGGAAGATCGGTTCCGGCAAATGGAAGGACGTAACGGGGGGGCGCATTGATCCTACCCGTCCCTATGTCGTGCGGCTTCCTTCCGGCCACAGGATAACCGTCTTCTTCTACGATGGCCCCATATCGAGGGCTGTTGCCTTCGAAGGCCTCCTCAAAAGAGGAGAGGATCTGGCGATGAGGCTCGCCTCGGGTTTCCGGGCAGACAGGAACTGGACCCAGCTCATGCATATCGCTACCGATGGCGAGACCTACGGACACCACCACCGGTTCGGGGACATGGCCCTCGCCTTCGCGCTGCATCACGTCGAAAAGGAGAGGCTCGCGCAACTGACCAACTATGGCGAATTCCTCGAGAGATTCC
>MVQQ01000132.1 GCA_002067555.1 Syntrophorhabdus sp. PtaB.Bin184 | reverse complement strand
TCTCCTCCTCGGGGCCATGATGAGCAAATACGGCCACGAATACGCAGGTCCATGGAACTTCGGGCCCGAGAGATCATCGAGCATCAACGTGGGCGACCTCGTCGGTCTGATAGTCCGGGCATGGGGATCAGGAAAGTGGGAATCCGCCTTCATCGGTAACGCAGTTCATGAGGCAAACCTTCTGACTCTTGACATCAACAAGGCACGTTACGAGCTTGGATGGTCACCACGCCTTGATGTAAGGCGGGCTGTCGAGAAGACTGTCGAATGGTATAGGGAGAACCATAAGGGAGCCGACATGGCGACACTCGTAAAACGACAGATTCGGGACCACATGGGAGAGATGAGGATAGATGACAGAGCGAGAAGAGCAGATTAGAAAGGCCATATTTGATCTGGTAAAGCAGCTCCATACGGAGCGATACGGGGATATCTCGTTCGTTCCGGGAAAAACTCCGGTCCGATACGCCGGACGTGTTTTCGATGAGAGAGAAATGGTCAACCTCGTTGACGCGTCCCTCGACTTCTGGCTCACAGCCGGACGATACGCCGATGAGTTCGAATCGGGATTTGCCGAATATTTCGGCCTTTCGGATGCAATTCTCGTCAATTCAGGTTCATCCGCAAATCTGGTCGCCTTGACCACGCTCACATCACCCATGTTGGGCGAAAAACGTCTTCGTCCGGGCGATGAAGTCATCACAGCCGCGGCGGGATTTCCGACCACTGTGGCGCCTATAGTCCAGAATGGTCTCGTGCCCGTATTCGTCGATGTTGAGATAGGAACCTATAACGTCCTTCCATCACAAGTAGAGGAGGCGCTCAGTCCAAAGACAAGGGCCATCTTCCTTGCCCACACCATGGGAAATCCCTTCGACCTTGCGTCCATCATGGACCTTGCACAGAAGAACGATCTCTGGGTGATTGAAGACAACTGCGACGCTCTAGGCAGCAGGTATCAGGATCGTCTGACAGGAACCTTTGGGAATATCGCAAGCACCTCTTTCTATCCGGCGCATCACATCACCATGGGGGAAGGAGGGTGCGTGGTCACCGACTCAGAAGACCTGGCACGAATAGCCCGCTCCTTCAGGGACTGGGGAAGGGATTGCTACTGCAGCGGCGGTGAAAACAATACATGCGGCAAAAGGTTCACCCAGCAATTCGGTTCCCTGCCTTACGGTTACGACCACAAATATGTATATTCCCATATCGGATATAACCTGAAGGTCACCGATATGCAGGCTGCTGTGGGCGTGGCACAGCTCGAAAAGCTTGACAGCTTCACCGATAAAAGGAAGGCAAATTTCAAGACAATCTACTCAGAGCTTAAACGCTACGAAGAACATCTGATACTTCCCGAAGCAACCGCTGAGAGCGACCCCTCCTGGTTCGGCTTTCTTATCAGTATACGGCCGGGGACAGGCTTTACCCGCAACGATCTGACAGGTCACCTTGAGCAGAACGGCATAGAGACACGCAACCTCTTTTCAGGAAATCTGACCCGTCAACCTGCCTATATAAACATCAGAAAAAGGCAGGTCGGAGAGCTTACCAATACGGACTTCGTAATGAACAATACCTTCTTTGTGGGCGTCTTTCCCGGTCTCGATACCCCCAGGATCGAGTATATGCTGGATTGTTTCGACAAATTCTTCAGGACCAGATAACATGCCCACCCCGATCAAGATTCCTGCAATGGTAGAGGAAGCGACCCTCCATGCTGAAGGAGTAAAAAGCCTCGTACTTCGTCCTCTCAAGAAATGTCCGGCCTTCAGGCCAGGCCAGTTCCTCCATCTCGCTATCGATCCATATGATCCAAGCTTCAACTGGCCTGAATCAAGGGTATTCTCCATAGCCAGTTCCCCTACCCGCCGGGACCGGCTGAGGGTGGTCTTTTCGGTCAAAGGAACATTCACCAAAAGAATGTATGACGAGATCGAGCCGGGTAAACAGCTTTTCGTGAAGCTGCCCTACGGGAGATTCACCTTTCCTGAAGACGGCCGCGGTATTGTTCTGATTGCAGGCGGTACCGGGATAACGCCATTTATATCCTTCCTCGAATATACCATCGATAAGGGCATATCTCGCAAGATTTCCCTCTTTTATGGGTTCCGCGATCCGGCGCACTTTCTTTTCGGGTCCTTTCTCCGGGAATGCCGGAAGACACTGCCCGGTTTCGAGTTATCCTGCTTCGTTGAGTCAGGGGAGACTGCTTCGGTCGACGACAACGCGGAGAAAGGAATCATCCCCGTCAAGGGCGTTCTCGAGAAAACAGGTGGAACAGACGAGGAGATCTTCTTCCTGGCCGGACCACCGGGAATGATTACCTCCTTTCGGGACGGGCTCTCACAGTCGGGCCTGCCGACAGATCGGATCGTAACGGATGACTGGGAATAATCCCCGTTTCCCGCCAAAAGACATGGTCATGGATGGATGCCCGTCCGAGGATCTTGCTCACGTGTTCGCCCATACCTCCGGGGTCTGGGAAAAATTGAGGGGGAAACGAATCTTTCTGACCGGAGGGACTGGGTTTATTGGCAAGTGGCTTCTCGAAAGCCTCCTGTGGGCTGATCGGGAGCTCGGTCTCGGTGTCGACATTTCGGTTCTTACCCGTGACACAAGTCGTTTCAGAACACATTTTTCTCATATCACATCCCATCCAAACCTTCGTATGATCTCGGGAGACGTAAGAAGTTTCACTGGATTTGAAGAACCACCCGATTTCATAATCCATGGCGCGGCAGACGCCAGCGCGGCGATAAACAGGTCAGACCCCCTCCTTATGATCGACACCATTGTCCATGGAACACGCAATGTGCTCGAGGCAGCAAAGAGACAGCGTGTCCCTCGCGTGCTCTTCCTGAGTTCCGGGGCAGTTTACGGTCCTCAGCCACCCCACATTACCCACCTGTCCGAACAGCACCACGGAGGGCCTGACGTCTTTCATGCTGAATCGGCCTATGGTGAGGCCAAAAGAATGGCGGAAATGCTTTGCTCGCTCTATTACCGTCTGTGGGGAACTGAAACCGCGATTGCCCGTTGCTTCGCCTTTGTGGGACCGTATCTCAACCTTGATATACATTTCGCGGTGGGAAATTTCATACGGGATGGATTAGAAGGAAGGACAATCACCGTAAAAGGAGACGGTACCCCAAAGAGGTCTTACCTCTACGCAGCCGACTTGGCGATATGGCTCTGGGTCCTGCTGGTTGACGGCCAAGCGGGAACAGCCTATAATGTGGGCTCCGAGGAGGCGATAACCATCGCTGACTTGGCCCGGCTTGTAGCGGGCTGCTTCGAAGGCGGAAGGGAGGTACAAATCCTTGGTACCCCAGATCCCACGAAGCCCGCCGAGCAATATGTCCCAT
>MVQQ01000131.1 GCA_002067555.1 Syntrophorhabdus sp. PtaB.Bin184 | reverse complement strand
CGACGACGCCGGCAAGTTCCTGAGCGACTACGTGAAGAAAGAGATCTACACCTTCGACCCCTTCCAGAGGATCGATGAGGGCGGTGTGGGAAGGATCATAGAGCTCGGCGTGGCCCTCGGCCGCGGCGTCCGCAAGAACCTCAAGATCGGGATCTGCGGTGAGCATGGCGGCGAACCAAATTCCGTCGAGTTCTGCCACAGGACAGGCTTTGACTACGTGAGCTGCTCGCCCTTCCGCGTCACGATAGCGAAGCTGGCCGCCGCCCGGGCAGCCCTCAAGGAGAAACAGGCAAAACCGAAAAGAGCGGCAAAGAAAAAATAGTGTGCTTTCGACAGGCCCCGCGGTTCCGGCACGGCCCGCGGGGCCTGTTCTTTTCTTCCCCGCCTGACAACCAGAATGCTTCGTATATCCCACCCCACTTCTCCCGTGTTCTTTCCTCCCTTCCATCTCTCCCTTGCCATTAAACATTCCGCCGCCTGGCCGATAACACTAATGGTTCTCCTGGCGGCGCCCGGAGAAAGGCGCGCAAGCAGGCTATCGCCTGCAGGAGCATCAGTGGAGTTCTATGGAAAGATCATTATCCCTGCGTGAAGACCCCGAAAGATTCACAGAGCAGTGCATCGAGCGCCTGCGGCGCGCCACGGGAGAGAGTTTCGCCGGGGCGGCCAGGCACACCGCCGCGGTGCGGCTCCTCGTCGAAGGGCTCGCCGACAGTCTCAATACGATGGAACCGCAAGGGTTTATGGGTTCCATAGATGCCTTTCGGGACACCCACGTAACGGCACCGGGCTCATGCCCATCCCCTCTCCCCGGTATCATAGCCGCGATGGAGGAGACCGTCAGGGAACAGGAACTCGACGCCGAAGAGGCCCTGTTCCTCTGGGGGCTCTTTCACAAGGCCCGGCAACGAAGCGCTCCGGCAGCTGCCTTTATCATCTCCCGGGACGAAGGAGGGCCAGGCGGCGTCGCCCTTGCGGACCTGAAGAGAGAGGTCGCCGAGAGAAAAAGGGCCGAGAAGGACCTCCGGGAAAGCGAGCGCCGCTTCCGCGATATCGCCGAGTTCGTTCCCCAGATCATCTTCGAGATGGATGCCGACTGCATGGTGACCTTTGTCAACAGACAGGCCTACGACATCTACGGATACACCCCCCGCGACGTCAAGAAGGGCCTTATGGCCCTCAACCTTGTCCACCCCTCCGACCTCCCCAGGATCAGGCAAACCCTTCAGGCAATAGCCGAGGGCACACCGTCGAGGGAAACGGAGTTCACCGCCGTCAGGAAGGACGGCACCACCTTCCCCGTCATAGCCCACGTCGCCCGGATTATGAAAGGCGGGAGATTCGCCGGTTGGCGCGGCATCATCGTCGACATAACGGAAAGGAAGAAGGCCGAGGAAAGGCTGAAGGAAAAGGAGCGGAAGTTCCGCGACATCGCGGAGCTCTCCCCGCAGGTCATCTTCGAGCAGGACCCAAATGGTGTCGTCACCTACGCCAACAGGCGGGGGCTCGAGCTTTTCGGTTACACCGAGGAGGACCTCACCGGCGGCGCCGTGCTGGGGATGGACCTTTTCCCCGGGTATGAACAGGAGAGGGTTCGCGAGAACATTGCAAGGATCATTGCCGGGGAGAGAGAGGTCACGGGCAATGAATACATGGTGAAGAAAAAGGACGGCACCACCTTTCCCTCCATTATCTATACCACCGCCATCTTCAGCCAGGGTGAACTGACGGGCTTGCGCGGCGTTCTTGTCGACACCACGGAGCTGAAAAAGGCCGACAGGGAGCTCCGGGAACGGGAACGAAGGTTCAGGGACCTCGCAGAATCCGTTCCCCAGGTCATCTTCGAGATGGACAAGAATAGAAGGATCACCTTTGCCAACAGGCAGGCCTTCGAGATGTTCGGATATGACGAAGAGGACCTCTCCCGGGGCATCGATGCCTTCTCCCTCTTTGTACCGGAAGATCTTCCACCCATGACTGAGAACCTCGAAAAGGTAGCCCGGGGGAAAACGTCCCCGGGTAACGAGTACACCGCCGTCAGGAAGGACGGCACCACATTCCCCGTCATAATCCATGTCGCGCGGATCATGGATGAGAGCCGTCTCGTCGGATTCAGGGGAATCATCGTCGACATCACGGAGCGGAAAAAGGTCGAGGAGGAGCTTCGGGAAAGCAGGCAGTTCTTCCAGGACATTGCCGACCGCATCCCCGGCGTCATCTACCAGTTCTACGCGAAACCGGACGGAGAGATGGGCCTTTCCTACATCAGCCGGACCGCAAGGGAGATCTTTGGCATCGAGACCGACAGGTCCCGCCCCTTCGAACAGTTCCTCGAAGGGCTCAGCCCCGACTGCCGGGAGGCGTTCCTCGATTCGATCACGGAGGCCGTCGCAAAGGAACAGGACTGGCAGTTCGAAGGCGACTTCATGAAACCGACGGGAGAGGTCATGTCCTTCGCCGTCATGTCTCGTCCCTCACGGGTCGGTGACACCCTGAGGTTCAATGGAGTGCTCCTCGATATAACATCACGCAAGCGAGCGGAGGAACAGCTCAGGGAGAGCGAGCGGAAGTTCCGGGACATAGCGGAGCTCATGCCTCAGGTCATCTTCGAAATCGACACGAAAGGCTCCGTCATCTTCGTGAACAAGCAGGCCTTCGAATTCTTCGGGTACAGGGAGGACGACCTTCCCGAAGGGTTCAACTGTTTCGGCCACATAGCTCCGGAAGACCTCCCGAGGGCCATGGCGAACCTTCAAAAGGTGGCCGAAGGCGGCCCGGCGGTGGGTAATCAGTACGCGGGCGTCAAAAAGGACGGTACCCGGTTCCCCATCATCATCTACGTCACGAGGATCATGAAGGAGGGCAAGCTCACCGGTTACCGGGGGATCATCATAGACATATCGGAGCGTACCCGGGCCGAAGAGGCCCTCAAGCAGGGCGAGAAGCGCCTCAGGCAGATCATCGACCTTGTGCCCCATTTCATATTCGCCAAGGACATTGACGGAAGGTTCATCCTTGCCAACAAGGCCGTCGCGGACAACTACGGCACCACGGTGGAGGGCCTGATCGGCAGGATGGATGCCCGTTTCTCGCCGTCTGATGAAGAGGTTAGGCATTTCAGGAACGACGACCTCGACGTGATGATCACGGGCAGGAGCAAACACATTCCCGACGAGCCCATCACCGACGCGCAGGGGAACGTGCGTTATCTCGAGACCATCAAGATCCCTTTCACGTTCTCCGGAACCGAGACCCCCGCCGTTCTGGGCGTGTCCGTGGACATCACGGAGCGCAAAGAGGCGGAGCGCGCCATCGCCCGGTCCGAACAGGAGTTGAGGACCATCGTCGCCGCCTCGCCCATCGGCATCGGCCGGATCCGCAACAGGGTCATCGAGTGGATGAACGAAGCGATGTGCAGTATCACCGGGTACGCGATAGACGAACTCACCCGGACAAGCGTCCGGATACTCTATGAGGAGGAATCGGAATTCGAGCGCGTCGGCGAGATGCTCTATCGGGACTTCCAGGGAGAGACGAAATGGGTGAGGAAGGACGGGCAGGTGCTCGACGTACTTCTCCAGCTCTCCCCGATGGATGGCGGAGCCTATATCTTCACCGCCACCGATGTCACCCGGCTGAAGCGGGCCGAAAGCTCGCTCAAGTTCACCCAGTTCTCCGTCGACAACGCCGCAGACAGCATCTACTGGATCGACAGCACCGGCGCCATCGCTTACGTGAACGACAGCGCGTGCCTCTCGACGGGATACGACCGCCAGGAGCTTCTCTCGATGAAGATCAACGAGATCGACACGGAGCATCCGATCCCTGATTGGTCTCAATTTTGGCGCCGGATCGTCCAAAGAGGTTCCGACCAGTTTGAATCCATCCAGCGCAGGAAGGACGGGACAACGTTCCCAGTGGAGGTGAGTGTCAGCTACCTCCCCTACGACGAGTTCGAATATGTCTGTGCCTTTTCCCGGGACATCACGGAGCGCAGGAAGGCCGAGGAGGCCCTGAAAGAGAGCGAGGAGCGATGGCAGTTCGCCCTCGAGGGCGCCGGCGACGGTTTGTGGGACTGGAACGCGCAGGCCGGCACGGTCTATTTTTCCCCGCAATGGAAGGAGATGATCGGCTATGCGGACGAAGAGATCGGCGATTCCCTTGAGGAGTGGGACACACGCCTCCACCCTGACGACAGGGACAGTGTCCATGCCCGGCTGAGCGACCACCTGGAAGGCAGGTCGTCCGTCTATATCAGCCAGTACCGGATGCGGTGCAAGGACGGCATGTACAAGTGGATACTCGACAGGGGCAAGGTTATACGGTGGACCGCTGACGGCAGGCCGCTTCGCGTCATCGGGACCCACACGGACATAACAGAGCACAAGAAGACCGAGGAGCGGCTGCGCCTTGATGAATCGCGGACGGAGGCCCTCCTGAGGCTCAACCAGATGGGCAATCGGCCCCTGGAGGAGATAACCACCTTCACCCTCGAGGAATCGATCAGGTTCACGAAGAGCGCCATCGGTTATCTTGCCTTCCTCAACGAGGACGAATCGGTGCTCACCATGCACTCCTGGTCAAGACAGGCCATGGAGGAGTGCCGCATACAGGACAAACCCCTATCATACCGGCTTGAGACAACGGGCATCTGGGGAGACCCCGTGCGTGAGCGAAGACCGATCGTTGCCAACGACTATGCTGCGCCGGGTCTGGGCCGCGGGGGCTGTCCCGAGGGCCACGTGGAGTTAAAGCGCCACCTCGGGGTCCCCATCTTCGACGGGGAGAGGATCGTCGCCGTTATCGGCGTGGGCAACAAGGAGGAGAAATACGGAGAGGCGGATGTCAACCAGGTGCAGCTCATGGCTCAGGGAATGATCCGGCTTCTGAAAGAAAAGGCGGCCCGGGAGGCCTTGAGTGTCTCCGAGTCCAGGCTGAGGGCGGTCATCGACAGCGCCAGGGATGCCATC
>MVQQ01000130.1 GCA_002067555.1 Syntrophorhabdus sp. PtaB.Bin184 | reverse complement strand
AGGCCTTGTCCGGCAGGAAAAGCGCCGCCGCGAAAGAGCAGTCTATGACCCATTTCGTCAACGTTTCCTGCCTTCGTTGATCAATTCCTTGATATCGTAACTGCCTTCCACGCGCTCCCTTATGGCGGACAATTCGGTGAGAATGTCATCCACCGATGCCACGTCTTCCTCTGCGGCCGGAACCAGCCGCGCAACGGCTTTACCCCTTCGCGTGATCGTAATCGCCCGCCCCCTCTCTACCTCATGGAGAAGCTGCGAAAGATGAGTTTTTGCGTCAAAGGCACTCACGCTGTTTTCTTTCACTTTCATTTAACCAGTATATTAAACCAGTCTCTTGTTGTCAACCGCCGAGTCGAACCCACAGAATAACCCAGCCCTATACCCTGGAGACCGATGAGGATCGTCAGAAATCCACCAATGACCCTGGGGCTTGAAACCATACTTTACGTCTCGGAAGACGGCTCTATGAGGTTGAGCCGAATCATCTTCCGCACCAGTTTGTAGATGTCCCCCTTGTCTCCCTCTTTTCGTAGGCCGATCACCACAACAACGACGATGACGGAGGTGTCCTGGGCCTTGTAAATTACACGGTGCCGCTGGCCGGCCGCGCGTACGCTGCGATAGCCACTCAATTCTCCGAGCAATGGCTTGCCCTGCTTTTCGGGATCGTCTCCCAGCCAGCCGATCCTTTGCACGATCTGCCGCGCAATACGGCGGTCCTTCATTCCTTTGAGCATTTCAAGGGCCGTGGGTGTGATCTCGATCCCGTACCTCAACCCTCAATCTCCTCTCTGGCAACGTCCCAGGAGACCGTCTTCCCTTCCCTGGCCTCTCTTATGCCCTGGCGCAGGGATGTCATCAACTGTTCATCACCCATGATCTCCAGCGTCTCGTAGATAGCCTCAAAAAGCTCCCAGCTCATAATGGCAAGAACCGGCTTGCCCCGACGGGTAACGGCAACAGCGTTGTGTTCCATGCGGCCTTCCAATTCCTCAGGTAGTGACGTCAACTTCCTCCGCGCCTCCATCATCGGTAATGTCTCCAT
>MVQQ01000129.1 GCA_002067555.1 Syntrophorhabdus sp. PtaB.Bin184 | reverse complement strand
GGACGGCGAGCCCTTCACCATTGTCGAGTTTCAGCACGTCAAGCCGGGCAAGGGCGGCGCCTTCGTCAGGACCCGGATGAAGAGTCTCGTCACGGGCAACGTCCTCGACAAGACCTTCAGGTCCGGCGATAAGGTGGAAGTCCCCGAGGTGGAAGAAAAACAGATGCAGTTCCTCTACAAGGAAGGCGTCAATTACCATTTCATGGACGAGGCCACGTACGACCAGATCTTCATCGAGGAGAGCAGTCTCGGCGACACGAAGAACTACCTCAAGGAAAGCATGGTCATAACCGTCCTTTTTTACAAGGGCAGAACGATAGGCGTCGATATCCAGAACTTCGTCAATCTCACCATCACCCAGACGGAACCGGGAATCAAGGGCGACACAGCGCAGAACGCTACGAAACCCGCCGTCCTGGAGACAGGATACACGGTCCAGGTGCCTCTTTTCGTGGAACAAGGAGACGTCATCAAGGTTGACACCCGGACAGGCCAGTACATCGAGCGCGTGCAGAAATAGGAGACCCATGTTAATCACCTTTGAAGGCATCGAGGGGAGCGGTAAAACGACACAGATAGAGCTCTTGAGTGACTACCTGGCACGCAAGGGGTACGGGGTGGTCAAGACGCGCGAGCCCGGCGGCACGCGCTTCGGTGAAGCCTTGCGCGAGGCGCTTCTGAGACCCGGCATGGACGTCGATCCGCTGTCGGAACTCCTTGTTGTCATGGCGATGAGGGCCCAGCACGTGGAAGAGGTCATCCTCCCGGCGCTGCAGGACGGCAGGGTGGTCCTGTGTGACAGATTCGTCGACGCGACATACGCGTACCAGGGGTACGGCAGGAAGATCGACCTCGGGGTAATAGAGACCCTGAACAGGCTCGTAACGAAAGGTATACGGCCCAATCTCACGATCCTCATGAACGTCACCGCCGAAAGGGGACTGAAGCGCAAGGCCGCGGCATCCGCCATGGACAGGATAGAGGGCGAGGACATGTCATTCCACCAGAGAGTGAAGAAAGGATACGAGAAACTGGCAAAGGAAGACCCCAAACGGTTCTTTGTCGTCGACGGCTCTCTCAAGGTGGAGGCGATCCATGAGATCGTCAGAACAAAGGTGGGAAATATCCTCAAGAGCTATGGCGTTTGACGATATCATAGGCCACGAGAGGCAGAAACGCTTCCTGAGCTTTCTCATGGAGCGGGGCAATATCCCTCACGCCTTCCTTTTCTGCGGGCAGGAAGGGATCGGTAAGAGGCAGATGGCCATGGAGTTTACGAAGCGCCTCTTCTGCCAGGCGGGAACGGGCTGCGGGACATGCCGCCCCTGCATGAAGCTCGACCGGGGAAGCCACCCCGACCTCGTTGTCATACGGAACGAAGGGTCCATAGGCATAGACGACTCCCGGATGATAGCCAAGGAGGTCTCGGAACATCCCTTCGAACAGGACAGGCGGGTCATCATCATCGACAACGCGGAGACGATGACGAATGAAGCAGCGAACGCCCTCCTGAAAACCCTGGAGGAGCCCCCGCCCTACAACCACTTCTTTGTCATCACCTCCTCGGAGCGCGAGATACCGCTGACGATCCGCTCCCGGTGCACCCGTGTTGCTTTCTCACCACTTTCCAGGGAACAACTGGAGTTCTACTTCAGGGACAGGGCAGGCATCGACCCCGACCGGGCAAAGCTTCTCGCCTCCATCTCTTTCGGCAGCATCGGCAGTGGACTCTTCTGGCTCGACGAGGACAATTTCTCCCTGAGGGTCAGGATGGCAGAGGCGCTGTCGGGAAGAACGAAGGGCTTCGTCCTCGCGTCGTCGCTGGCGGAGAAGGCTTCCATAACGGACAGGAGCGCCTCCATGTACCTGGCATTCCTCCTTTCCTTCTTCCGGGACCTGTTCGTCACAAAGGTCGCCGGCGGGACGTCGTTCATCACGAACACGGACCTCGAGGACATTCTCGACGGGACCGGCGCCGATCTGACCTGGATAGAAAATTCGATGAAGAGAATACAGGAAACTGTGCGCGTAATGAGGTATAATGTTAACCGATGGCTGATATTCGAAAATCTTCTTATTCACGTCGCGAGGGAATAGGCAATGAAGAGTTGTTATGTCAGTATCGACAGGCTGACAGGCGTCGTTGAGCTTGAAGCCGTCGACGATATAAAGATCGGTGACCAGGTCATAAGCGAACTCGACAAGGGGACCTGCCTCGGTACCGTCGTGTCCGAGCCGGTGGACACCGCCAGGGAAGACCTGCCGAAGATCGGCAGGAAGGCCACGGAGCAGGAGGTGAAGGACCATCTCCAGCTGAAGGAAAGGGAGAGATATGCCTTTGACTTCTGCAAGAGGAAGATCGAGGACATGGACCTTCCCATGAAACTTTTGTCCACGGAGTATCTCTTCGGCGGCACAAAGCTCCTCTTCTACTTCATCTCCGAGAACAGGGTGGATTTCCGGGAGCTGGTGAAGGAACTTGCCAAGGAATTCAAGATACGGATAGAGCTCCGGCAGGTGGGCGTTCGCGACGAGGCTAAGATAGTCGGCGGGCTCGGGAACTGCGGCAACACCGTGTGCTGCAGACGGTTCCTCAACAATTTCTCCATCGTCTCCATCAAGATGGTGAAGGAACAGGGTCTTGCCCTCAATCCTTCCAAGATATCCGGCATTTGCGGCAGGCTCATGTGCTGCCTCGCTTACGAGTATGAAACGTACCTGTCCCTCAAGAAAAATTTCCCCAAGATAGGCAAGCGCGTCAGGACACCCCAGGGCGAAGGCAAGGTGGTCAAGCATAACGCCCTCACCGGCATGGTCTCTGTCCAGCTTGACGAAGGGAAGGAGACAACCCTGACACTCAAGGACCTCTCGGCGGCGGAACAGCAAAAGAGTGCTCCCCCCGCCACCGGTCCCGCCGACAAGGTCAAGGCGAAGAGCGAGAACGGCAGGGCACAGGCAGCCCAGAAACAGGCGAATCCCCCCGACCGGGGCAGGCAAAGGAATGGGGGCAACCGGGGACAGGGCGGCCAGAAACAGCCGAACCCCGGCGGCCAGAATATACCGAAGAGAAACAACAATCACAAAAAAAACAACGATCAGACACAGAAACCGGTAACCAATAAAGAGAGTAATGACCAATAACGAATCTCCAATGACCAGGGAAACAGAAAACGACCAATTCATCAACAACCGGGTAGTTGCCTTCCCTGATCCGAAGGTTCCGATCTTCACGGACGTTTCAAAAACCCGCACCTCCCGTCATTCATTGGCCGTGTTTTTTAGATTCCGGCCTTCGCCGGAATGACGCGAAGCCTTCGGCCTGTCCAACAGGATCGAATCCCTCGCAGCTCCGGTTTGGTCATTGGTTATTGTAATTTGGTCACAGGTTATTGTAAGTTTATTTGATTATTATAGCCCGGTCATTGGTCATTCACAGTCGGAGACCCCATTATGGATAAGAAATACTACATAACGACCCCTATCTATTACATCAATGACGTCCCCCACATAGGCCACGCGTACACGACGATAGCGGCAGATATTATGGCCCGCTACAAGAGGCTCGGGGGATATCGCGTCTTCTTCCTTACCGGAACGGATGAGCATGGACAGAAAGTGGAAAAGGCCGCCGCACTTTCCGGCATCCACCCGCGGGAACACGCCGATTCGATGGTCGGCCGCTTCACCGACCTCTGGAAGACCCTCAATATATCCAACACGGGGTTCATAAGAACGACGGAAGAACGCCACAGGAAGGTTGTTCAGCACATCTTCGAAAAGGTACGGGAAAAAGGTGACATCTACCTCGGTGAGTACGAGGACTGGTACTGCGTTCCCTGTGAGACATACTACACAGAGATGCAGCTCAAGGACGGTCTGTGCCCGGACTGCCTGCGCAAGCCGGAAAAGCTCAAGGAGGAAAGCTACTTCTTCCGTCTCTCAAAATACACGCAGCCTCTCCTTGACTACCTGGAGAGTCACCGCGATTTCGTCATGCCCGACATACGCTACAACGAGGTGGCAAGCTTCGTGAAGGGCGGTCTGCGTGACCTGTCGGTGAGCAGGACAAGCTTCAGCTGGGGGATAAAGGTCCCCTCGGACGATCGGCATATCGTCTACGTGTGGTTCGACGCCCTGACCAACTACCTGACGGGCATCGGTTTTCTCGAGGATGAGGAGGCATTCAGGTCCTTCTGGCCCTGCGACGCCCACCTTATCGGCAAAGACATACTCCGGTTCCACGCCGTCTACTGGCCGAGCTTCCTCATGTCCTACGGCCTCGAACCCCCGAAACACATCTTCGCCCACGGGTGGTGGACAATTGAAGGTCAGAAGATGTCCAAATCGCTGGGCAACGTCGTCGACCCCCGTGATGTGGTCAACGCGTACGGTGTCGACGAATTCCGTTTCTTCCTCTTCCGCGAGGTACCATTCGGGCTCGACGGCGATTTTTCGAGGCAGGCCATCGTTCACCGTATCAACGGCGACCTGGCGAACGACTTCGGCAACCTGGCGAGCCGCACCGTTACAATGATCGGCAAGTTCCTCAAAGGGAAGATAGAGACCCCCGGGAAAAAGGGAGGCGCGGACGATCACGTCGAGACCTCGACCATGCGACTCATAGGAGAGTATCGGAAGGAAATGGAGGTCTTTGCCTTTCACAAGGCCCTCCAGAATGTCTTCGAGATCATATCCATTCTCAACAAGTACATAGACTCCGAGGCCCCCTGGAAGCTGGCAAAAGAGGGGGACGCACGGGTCGGCACCGTCATGTTCAATCTCTGGAACGGCATTCGGATCGCGGCGGTCCTGCTCTATCCCTTCATGCCCGTTAAATCCCAGCTCATCTGGAAGGCCCTGGGCATGGGAAAACAGATCGAGACAAGCAGCCTCGAAGAGGAGATGCGGTTCTACACCCCTTCGGACATCGCCCCCATCGACAAGATACCGCCCATTTTCCCCCGCATAGAAGAAAAGGTGTAAATGGCATTCATCTCCCTGCAGAAAACCCTTTCAAAGGTCCTGAAAGGGTATCGAATCAACGATCTCGAATCTGTCAAACTCTTCGCCATGTGGGACGCGATCGCCGGCGAAAAGGTGGCCTCTCACTGTCAGCCTGTTCGTATCACGAGGGGGATCCTCTACGTTGAGGTTGACGACCCCCTCTGGCTCACCCAGCTCAAGTACATGAAGATCGATATTCAGGCCAAGATAGAAGAGACCATCCAGAAGGACAGCGTGAAGGACATCCGTTTCTACCTGAAACAATAAAAACCGTTCCAAGTTTCAGGTTCCAGGTTTCAGGAAAAAACAAAACAACAATCTTGACCCGTATAGGGTTCCTGTAAAGGTTCCGACCTTCCCCTGGAGGCCGGTTGTCAACGCAACTATTGACTAGTGCGCCTGGAGCCTCTGCGCCTTTGTCTTTAGCCTGAAACCTGGAACCTGGAACCTGAGACCGTCTTTATCCTGGTCTCTATTTCTTTTCTGACCAGTTCCAGGACCTCGCGGTAGGGGATTGACCTCGCGTCGGCTATGGACCTCACGTCGTCGAACTCTATGTGGGTCTTGATGAGTCTGCCGGAGAGGTCGAAACCTTTCTTTATGCGGACAGGACCGAAGGATGTCTCGATCGTCTCCTCTTCCCTTCTCAATACCCGTCTCATGTGCCTGTGGAAACGCATGCCAAACGTCGTGGTTTCCGTGAATATCATGTCGACAATCTTCTCGAAGGTATCCATGCCCGTTGTGACGCTCAGGCGAATGCCCACCCTGCCCTTCTTCATGGAAACGGGGAAAAAGAGGACATCAAGGGCGCCGGCGGCGCGGAGTCTGTCCGCCACGGCCCCCATGTATTCCATCTCCATGTCGTCAATATCCGCCTCGACGACCTCGACCTCGTGGTCGTACGCGGGCTCGTCCGTCTCTCCAACAAAGATCCTGAGGACATCAGGGCGCGAGGACTTGTACGTCCCGACCCCATAGCCCTCTCGGACGGCCTTGAAAGCAGGCGCCCCAATCCCGGGTTTTGTGTAATGAGCGACGATGGCGGCTCCTGTGGGGGTCGTCAGTTCCAGGTCCTCGCCGTAAAAGGCAAGCTCGTGACCGCGGAGGATCTCGAGCGTCACCGGCGGCGGGTTGGGGATGGAACCGTGGGATGTGGTTATTGTGCCGCTGCCGCAGGGCACGGGCCCGCAAAACACCCTGTCCACTCCGAGATACCCAACACCGTATGCGACACAGAGAAGATCGATGATCGTGTCTATGTGCGATAGCTCGTGAAGGTGGATCTCGTCGCGCGACATGCCGTGTATCTTCGATTCAGCCGCCACGATGCGGGAAAGCATGCCCAGCGCGTCATCCTTCACCTTCTTCCCGATATCGATACCGCTTATGACCTCTTCCATCTCCGATATCGTGTAGTACCTGTCCGACTCGCCAATCTCGAGATGAATGCCGCTTACGACACCTTCGGTGAGCCGGACCGGCTTCATCGAGGGTGCGGCGGGGGATATCTTTCCGACAAGTCCCTCCAGGGCATCGAAGGGGACGCCAGCGTCGATGAGGGCGCTTATCATCATGTCGCCGCTCATTCCGAATACGGGATCTATGTAGAGTATCTTCATAACCGGTTCACCAGTGTAGCGAAATATGCCGCTCCGAAACCGTTATCTATGTTGAAAACGGCCACCGTGGAGCAGGAATTGAGCATGGCGAGGGCCCTTCTCAAGATCGGCAGGTTCGCGAGGAGCCGGTGGATACCCGCCACACCCACGTCATAGAGCCTTTCCGTGTCATTGCCGAAGAAGATCGATGCCACGTAGGCCTCCTCGGCCACCTTCGCATCGCTCGTTCCCGCAGACATGACAAGGACCATGCCCTTGCCTTCCGCGGGGCGCTCCCTGCGCACCCAGAAACACCGCGCGTCGCCCGAATACGTTCCTTCCGGGAATCTCACCAGCAGGGCCTCGCCCGTGCCGGCATCGATGCGTGTCACAAGCACGTCGAGGTCCTTCTGCCTGAATGAACCAACAATGTCGTAGAGCTGGGAAAGCGTCTTCCCCTCGCCGAAAATGACCTCCGGAATCCCCTTGCGGAGCACCCGGTGATGGTCCACCCTGGTATGCTCAAGGTCCTCGAAGGGCACGTCCCGGAAGCGTTCATAGGCATCCTCGACGGAGATACGCCCATCCTTCACCGCAGTCAGAAGCTCCATAACCTTCTCATCGATCATGTCAACCTCTTTCCTCCCCAAAAGCGTGCCGTATGACGCGGACCGTGTCGCCATCGATACCGACGACATCAAAACGGATGCGCCGGTCGGCACACCGGTTCTTCTTGAGATAGACCTGAGCCGAACGTATGATATGCAGCCTCTTGCGGGCATCCACGGCCTCCAGGGAGGCACCGAAACTGCTGCCCCTGCGCCTTTTGACCTCGACGAAGACAAGGAACCCGCTCTCCTCGGCGATGATGTCGATCTCTCCGAAGGGGCTCCTGAAGTTCGTGTCCAGGATGCGGTAGCCGTTACTCCTCAGCACGGCCGCCGCGCAGTCCTCCCCTTCCCGCCCTGTCGTCCGTTTATCCGACACAATACTCCCTTACCCCCTTGAAAGTGACGCGATGGATGGGGGTTATCCCGAATTCCCTGATCGCAGCCTTGTGTTCCCGCGTCGGGTAACCCTTGTTCTGCTTGAAATTGTAGTCCGGATAGATGCGGTGGTACGCGTCCATGGCCCTGTCACGAACGACCTTGGCCACTATGGAGGCGCTCGCCATAAAAAAACACTTGCGGTCCCCGCGCACAACGGGCCGGGCGTTGGGGTAATTCTTGAGCCCCCGGTTGCCGTCCACGAGTACGACATCGGGGTTCATCTCCGTTGCCAGCAACGCACGCTCCATGGAAAGCAGGCTGGCCCTGAGGATATTCATTTCGTCTATCTCTTCACGGCATGCCATGCCTATGCCAACGCTCAGCGCGTTGTCCATTATCCACGAAAAAAGACCGACTCGCTCCTTCTCCGTCAAAAGTTTCGAGTCGGTCACGCCGTTCTTGTCTTCCGGCACCCTATCCCAGATCACGCAGGCTGAAACCACCGGACCGGCCAGCGGACCTCGTCCGGCCTCATCGATTCCACCTACGAGACCTGTCAGCCGGCAGATCATCGTTTCTTTGCTAATCCCTTTTTTCTTTGAGCTTCGCCGCTTTTCCCCTGAGGTTGCGCAGGTAGTAAAGTTTCGATCTCCTGACCTTGCTCCTCGTCGTCCTTTCGATCCTGTCGATGAGCGGCGAATGCATGGGAAATGTCTTTTCGACGCCGACACCATAGGAAACCTTCCGGACCGTGAATGACGCCCGCGTGTTTCCGCCTCTCTTGCGGATCACCACGCCTTCGAACACCTGGATCCTTTCCTTCTCTCCCTCGAAGATCCTCGTGTAAACCTTAACGTTATCGCCTATCCCGACCTCCGGGAGGTCGAGTCTCATATGCTCTTTCTCAAGCAGATCGACCATCTCATTCATGGTGTCCTCCTCTTTCACTGAAAATTCTATCCAATATGATACCCAGAGCGACGCGAAGGGAAAGATGATTGTAATCGCCTGCGCCGCTGATGGGTTCGAGCATCCTGTCGCAAAGGTCCACGACCTCCTCCGTTAAACCCCAGCCGGTTCCGAAAAGAACGAGCGCCGACTGACGTCCTGTCGCGATGAGGTCGCGGAGTTCACCGGAGGACATAGCCTTTTCCTCCCTCCTTCGGGAGGACGTGCCGATGATGAGGGGTCTTGGACCGTCGCCGGAATCCCCGATCACCGAGTCGATGTCCGGTCTGATCCTCACCTTCTTCAGGGCCTCTCCCCGAGCGGGGTTGTACGTTGCACCGTATCCATGTACCCAGTGATGGATCAGTCTTTCCGCTATCTCCCGCTGCCTGGCGAGAGGTGACACAATATAGCACAAGTCTATACCAAAAGTCATGCAGGTTCTCGCCATATCATGTATTTCGAGGTTCGTGAGGCTCGTCGCCACAACGTCTCCCCGCTTGTCATAAACGGGATAGTGAATGACCCCGATGCTTACCTTACTCAGGGAACTCCTCCATGATCTCTCTCATGAACCTCTTGTCTTCCTCGCTGCCCTGAAACCCCTCAAGGAGGTCGGAGCGTCTCAAGACCGTTTTCCGTATCGCCTCCTTACGCCGCCATTTGCGTATCTCCTCGTGGTTCCCCGACAGGAGAACGGGTGGCACCGGGGAACCCATGAATGTCTCCGGCCGCGTGTACTGGGGATACTCCAGGAGAGGCTCCCGGAAACTCTCCGCCGACACCGATTCATCGTTCCCGAGAACCCCGGGGATCAAACGGCAGACGGCATCGATCACGACAAGCGCCGGGAACTCACCGCCCGATGTGACGTAGTCCCCCACCGATATCTCTTCATCGACATAGGTGAGCACGCGCTCGTCGACACCCTCGTATCGGCCGCAGATGAGGCAAATATGGGGCGACCGGGCGAAGCGCTCCGCCGTAACTGGTCGAATCTTCGACCCTGAGGCGAAAGGAGGACGAACCTGGCCCTCCCGTGTGCCTCCTTCACATGCTCGATGGCCCGGAAGATGGGCTCCACCTTCATGACCATCCCCGGCCCGCCTCCGTAAGGCGTGTCATCGCAGGAACGGTGAGGGTCGTCGGCAAAGTCACGTATGTTGACGATGTTGAAATCGACAAGGCCCTTACCGGTCGCCTTGCCGAGTATGCTCTCCTTGAGGGGCGACGAAAAGATGCCCGGGAACAGTGTCAGGACCGAGAAGATCACGGGACGAGTCCTTCAATGTCCACGCGGATCGTGCCGCGGTTAACGTCTATATCGACGATGAATCCTTCCACCATGGGGATCATCAGTTCCCTTTCTCCTTCGACGACAAGGATATCGCCGGCACCCGTGTGCATGAGTGACCGGACCTTCCCGAGGTGTGACCCCTGCATGGTCGTCACCTCGAGGCCGATCAACTGGTACTCGTAATACTCGCCTTCCTCCAATCGCGGAAGGTCCTCCTCACGGACAAAAAGCTCCTTCCCCACGAGGAAGGAGACCTCTTCGACCGTTGCAAACCCCCGAAACGAAAGGTAGAAGAAACGCTTCCTGTACCTTGCCCCTTCGGGCGTGAGCTCTACGAACCCGTCACCTTTGAGGGCAAACAACGAGGTGTAGTCGAGAAACTCTTCCTTCACCTCGTTGTAATAGTGAAACTTGAGCTCACCCCGTATGC
>MVQQ01000128.1 GCA_002067555.1 Syntrophorhabdus sp. PtaB.Bin184 | reverse complement strand
CGACTGGAGAGCGGGGACGCTGTCTCATGGGGACCAGAGATATCTGGAGATCGGCATGACACTCGCGGCGAAACCGTCACTCGTTCTCTTCGACGAACCGACCGCGGGCATGACGCCTATGGAGACAAAGGCCACGATCGAACTGATCCACAAGCTGAAGGGAATGGTCACGATAATCATCATCGAGCATGATATCAACATGGTCTTCGCGGTCTCCGACAGGATCCTCGTTATGGACCAGGGAAACGTCCTGGCGGATGGTCCTCCCGAGGAGGTCAAGGCGAACGAGGCCGTTAAGGCCGCGTATTTCGGGGAGGAGATATAATGCTCGAGGTCAAGGATCTGAACACATTCTACGGAAAAAGCCATATACTCCAGGGTATCAACCTCGACGTGAGGGAAGGCGAGATAGTCTGTCTTCTCGGACGAAACGGTGTCGGCAAGAGTACGACGCTGAAGTCGATCATGGGACTCGTCACCCCCAGCCGGGGCACCGTGACCTTCGAGGGGAAGCAGATACAGAAGATGAGGCCTGACGTCATCGCACGGATGAGAATAAGCTACATCCCCGAGGACAGAAGGATCTTCTCCCGGCTCTCGGTCAAGGAGAACCTTTTGATAGGCACGAGCAACGCTCCCGAAATGACGAAGGCCCGAAAAGAGGAGATGCTGGAGAAGGCGTACATGTATTTTCCCATCCTGAAGGAAAAGGAATCTCAGGGAGGAGGGTACCTTTCCGGGGGGCAGCAGCAGATGCTCGCCATCGCGAGAGGCCTCATGTGCGACCCCAAGCTCGTGCTCCTCGACGAGCCCTTCGAAGGACTCGCGCCCGTCATCATATGGGAGCTCATAGACATTATCAAGAAGCTGTGCGAGACGGAGAAAATGACCCTTCTGCTTGTCGAACAGAAGGCCGCCCTGGCGCTGAAGATGTCCGACAGGGGATATGTTCTGGAAAAGGGGCTGGTCAAGTGCGAAGGGACATGCCAGTTTCTTTCCGAGAGTGAAGAGGTGCGGGAGAGATGCGGGCTGTAGAACGCGGTCCTGCCATCCTTGACAGGAGGCTTTCCCGGGCGTCATACGAATGGTGTTGATGGAGAACGGCAATGCAGGGACGAGAGAACAGCTGTTGCGATTTGGCGGTGAGGCCGGGGATACGAGGTGTGTTAACCACTTCTTCCGGCAGGTTATCTGACTGTCCATACGATCTCGTCGTCCGCCATACCCGTCCCGCCCGTGAGTCAGGGCCAATCGTTTTGTCATCTTGTTTCTCAGCCGTGTCCCGTTCAGGGATGGTGCAGGACTGCCCAGAAAGATCCGGCGTACGCCGGGCTGTCTGCTTAAAAGAGCTTTCCCGGGGGGGATGGGTTCGAAGAGAGCAGGAAATACCATGTCTATCGGACGAATTGGATGTACTGATGAGACTGAGATCACACTAATTAAAGGAGTGGCAGAGCCATGAAAGAAGAGACTGGGAAGACTATCGACTACGGCAAATATGAGGGGCAGACGTTTGGCCAGATACTTGACGGCCTTGCGCGCGATATTCCGGACAGGGAAATGATCCTCTTCAATGGAGAGAGAATGACATACGGGCAGTTCTACCAGCAGGTGATGCAGATAGCAATGGCCCTCAAGAGACTGGGTATCAAGAAAGGCGACCGGGTCGCGGCCCTTTTCCCCAATTGCCCTGATTTCTTCGTTGTGCAACAGGCCGTCCTTTATATCGGCGCAGTCTTTGTCCTCCTGTCGACCCGTTACCGGGAGTACGAGTTGAGCTATATGCTCAAGCATTCCGAAGCACGGGTCCTCTTCACCATCGACGAGTACCTGAAGACGAGCTTCATTGACATAATCGACAAGGTACGCCCCGAATTGCCGGGCCTGGAGTTTTGCTTCGTCATGGGTTCCAAAGTTCCGTCGTGGGGCCGCCCGTTCGAGGAAGCCCTCAGTCTTGGCAGGGACCTCGATGAGAAGTTGCTCAGGGAAGACCTTCCCGGGTACAACGATACGGCATCGATACTCTACACCTCAGGCAGCACGGGTCTTCCGAAGGGCGTGAAAATGACCCATCGGGCCTTTGTCTTCGGCGCCCTCCAGGTTGCCCGCCGGCTCAGAATAACCCCGGATGACGTGACGCTGATGGTCGTGCCCTGCTCGCATACGCTCTGCGCCTTCATCCAGTTCCCGAACGCCCTGATGGGCCGGTGCCGGATCGTCATGATGGAGACCTTCGATGCGGCCCAGGCGCTCGAAATGTACAACAGGGAGAAGATCTCTCTTATCTACGGTGTTCCTACCATGTTCGTTCTCATGCTGGAGCATCCCAACTTCGCGAAGACTGATTTTTCGAGCAGTCGCGCGGGTTACACCGGCGGAGCCATCATCCCTGAGGAGCTGATGTCGGGCGTGCGGAACAGGATGAACTGCAAGCTTGTTTCCGTCTATGGCTTAAGCGAGTGCGGGGCCTGCTCGATGAACGACGTCGAAGACGATGAGTCCCTCAAGATCGGGACTGTCGGTCGCCCGCTGGACGGTGTGGACATCATCATAACCAATGAGAAACAGGAGAAAGTGCCTGACGGTGAGGTCGGTGAAGTTTGCCTCAAGGGTCCGATCCTCTTCACCGAGTACTATCAGCAGCCCGAGCTGACGAAGGCCGCATACGACAAGAATGGCTACTTCTGCACGGGAGACCTGGGGAAATACCTGGACAATGGCATGCTCGCCATCGTGGGACGCAAGAAGGAGATGATCATCCGGGGCGGCTTCAACGTGTATCCGGCGGAGCTTGAGGAGCAGATAGGGCTCATCGACGGCGTGCAGTCCGTCGCCGTGGTAGGTCTGCCGGACAAGGTGATGGGCGAGAAGATAGTCGCCTGCATAATCCCCGCTCCCGGGAGCAACATAACGGACAAGGACATCATCGCATACTGCAAGGCACGCTTCGCGAACTACAAGGTTCCGAACGTGGTCATCATAATGGACGAATTCCCTGTGACGGCTCTTGGGAAGGTCCAGAAATTCAAACTGGTAGAGGCTCTTCAGGTGAAAGGTATATAGGGAACGACGATAGGTGGCGCATGAAGGCAAAGTACGAAGACCTGAAGTTTGACCTGAAGAACGGGCTTGGCATTCTGACCCTCAACGTGCCGCAGAAGCTGAACGCCTGCGGGAAGCGTACGAGATCGGAGCTCCATTCATTCTGGAGCGCCATGCAGTCCGAGGACAGGTGCAGGGTGATAATCATGACCGGCGCTGGAACCTCCTTTTGCGCCGGTCAGGATGTCGATGAGATGGACGACCCGGTCCACCCCTTTTATAAATGGACCGTTGACGACATATACGCCTTTCAGCATGAGATGTCCGACGTGATCCTGCTCATGAGGAGGGCGCCCCAGCCCGTAATCGCGGCCGTGCGCGGCTATGCCGCGGGCGGGGGTTTCAGCATGGCGGTGGCGGCGGACCTGAGAGTCGCTGACCCGACGGCAAAGTTCGTGGCGTCATATATCAATATCGGGCTTTCCGCGGCAGACATGGGAAGCAGTTACCACTTCCCGAGACAGGTGACCCTGGCCCGCGCCCTTGAATACCTGTACACGGGAGACGCCATTGACGCGAAGAGGGCGCTGGAGATAGGCCTCGTCAACTAC
>MVQQ01000127.1 GCA_002067555.1 Syntrophorhabdus sp. PtaB.Bin184 | reverse complement strand
CGGCCGGCGGGCTCTTCGGAGAAGACACCTTCAGCTCAAGCCTCTTTCCCGAACCACCACCTCCGCCCATGCCGAGCATACCGCCGATCATACCCGACATCCCGCCGCTGGCACCGGAAGGCATTCCGGGAAAGCCGCTCTTCTCCGTGGAAACGCTCATCCAGTAGCGTGCCACGGGGGCCTTCTCCGCCGAATCAGCCGTCCCTGACCACACAACCAACGCGAAGATGCACAGGATACCTGATACTACGGCCTTCCAGGAAAGATCACTGTTACTCATCATTCCCCCTCCTTTTTGATCGTTGTGCACGCGCTTGACAACGACGGTCTCCTCCACCTGCCGAATACCGCCCCGTCACCTGTCGAAACCTTAAAATGCAGATTATATAACGACCACCCGGGTGTCAAGGATAAAGAGGGTCGCCGGTCGCCAAAGAAAGACGGTGAAAGGGGACCGGTTGTCAACACAATTACTGACTAGGGCATCGGAACCTTACAGAGAGCGTGTTTCTTTGGCCTTTAACCTGAGACCTGGGACCTGAGACCTGGGACCGTCTTTATGCTGCCTTCTGTCTTTTCTCCACGAGGTCCTTCATGAAGGATAGGAGGCTGAGGTCGGGTTTCGAGAATTGACCGTCGGCGCCCACGGACTGGCCCTTATGGATGAGCTTGTCCGTGATGAGAGACGAGAAGAGGATGACGGGAATGTCCTTGAATTCCGCCGATTCCTTGATCCTCTTGCACAGGTGGTAACCATCCATGCCGGGCATCTCTATGTCAGTGAGGACCACGTCCACGAGTTCCGTCATGCCAACCCCTTCGGCCAGGGCCTTTTCCCTCAGGCTCACCAGATGGTTCCACGCCTCCTCGCCGTTGCCCACCGAATGGACGGTGAAATGTCCGTGCTCTTCCAGGCGGGCCCGCACGTTGTGCCGTATCACGTTGGAATCGTCGGCATGTAGCACCTTTATAGGTCTCTCGAGACTGAATTCCAGGCGTCCCTCCGCGGCCGCCGAAGGGGCCTTCAGCGCCAGTTCGGGATTCAGCTCCGCGATGGCCTTCTCGAGATCAAGGAGAAAAACGAGGTTGTTCTCGAGTTCGATGACACCCGTTACAGCATCGCTCACGTTCTCCATGTAGCCGTCAAGAGGCTTTATGTCCTGCCAGGTGACGCGGTGTATCCGCGTGACGCCCGACACCATGAAGGCCGTCACGACGTTGTTGAATTCCGTTATGAGGACGTTGCAGGGCTTTGTCTCCACCCTCGTCTTTCCCAACCAGACGGCGAGGTCTATGAGGACCACCACCTTGTTCCGATGGTTGAAAAGACCCGAAACCATCCCTTTCTTCGAATCCGGCGGATTTATCTTGTTCTTTGGAACGGGAATGATCTCTATGACCTTCGCGACATTGACACCGTAGTAGCCGCGATACCCTTCCTCATCGATATACAGCTCCAGTATCTCAACCTCATTTGTCCCCGTTTCGAGAAGAATATTCGACGTCCCCTGGGCCATAACCCCTCCTTTGGCTGTGTCAGCGCGGTAATCGGAATACACACATCTGTATTGTTATCGGAGGATGTGGGAATAGATTAAGGGGAAGAAAAAGCGGCTTGAACCGCTTGAACAGCTTGAGCTGCTTGAACGGGAAAGACCAGGGTGGGCACAATGAATGCAACCCTGCTCGTATACCACCCGGTGCCGGTCCGCGATAGTTCGTTTCTTGATTTTTTGACGCTCAAGCCGTTCAAGCGGTTCAAGCGGTTTCTACTCTTTTCTTGTTGGAAAGGGTATATCTATCGCCTTCACCGGGCATTCGGCGGCGCAGAAGCCGCATTCCTCGCAGAGGTCTTCGTCGATTATGGCCTTGCCTTCCCTGAACAGTATGGCACCGGGAGGACACACCTCCCAGCACGTCGCGCACCCTGTGCATGTTTCCTTGTCGACAACGGGGATCATCAGAGCACCATCCCTAAGCGGTATCCGTCACGGATCGCGTTCAGAAGGCGCCTCGGTTTCTTCGCGTCCCCGATAAAATACACCTCTTTCGCAAGCGATCCCGCGGTATCTTTCCATACACCTTCTTCCGGAGCCATGAGCGACGTTATGACACTGTCGGCTTCGACAACCCCCTCGCCCGAGGGTCCCGTGACACGCACCCGAACGTCTTCCACGGAGTTGACAGCGGTGCGCATCATGAAGCTGACCTTCCGTTTCCTCATGAGGGCCATGTACTGCCAGAAATAAAAGGGGTTGACATCCCTGCCGGGCTTTCCCGCTTCATCTATGACGGTGATCTCGTATTCACCGCTCCGAAGAAGGTAAACGGCAACACCAAGTCCCACGCCCCCTGCCCCAATGATGACAACCCTGGGCCCGACCTTCTCCCCCGCCGCCATCACACTGTGAGGCGTCAGGACCCCCTTCGACAGACCCTTCATGGACGGCCCTGAGGCCACCACGAGGACGTCGGGCGCCTCCCTGCCGACCATCGACGGATCACAGGTGACGCCAAGCCTGATGGAAACGCCCGCCTTGCGGCAGAGCTGCTCGAGGGTCGCTATCGGTCTCAGAAGTTCCGCCGCGCCGCCATCGACACGGGAAGCTATGAGAATATTGCCGCCCAGCCTGTCGTTCTTCTCGAAGAGCGTTACCTCATGGCCCTTGCGTGCCGCCACCTCGGCGCACTGCAGGCCCGCAGGCCCGCCACCGACAACAACGACCTTCTTCCTCCTCTCCGCCGGCTTGAACCCATAGTATCCCCACGCCTCTTCGCCTTCATGTCCCAGACTGGGACGGACGGAGCACATGATGGGCTGGTGGTAGTAAAGCCGCGAGAAACAGACGTTGCAGGCGATGCAGGGGACGATCTCCTCTTCCCTTCCCTCCCTGACCTTGTTCGGAAACTCGGGGTCGGCTATCATGGGCCGGCACATCTCCACGAAATCTATCTGCCCGCCGGCGATCGCCTTCTCGGGGATATGGGGGAGAAACTGCCGAAAGGCCATCATGACGGGAACGTCGACGGCCTTCTTCACCGCCTCCGCTATGTAAAGCCAGTGGCCCATGGGAACATCCCTCGTGATGACCGACTGAGATGATTCGTGCCATCCCACGGTGACACTGAGGTAATCCGCTCCTGCGTCCTCGGCTATCCGGAAGCTTTCAACACTCTCTTCGAAGGTGTTGCCGCCCCTGTCGTCGAGGAGTTCATGGCCGCAGAGCCGGATGCCCACGGGCATGTCGCCCACTTCGGCCTTCACGCCCTCGATGACCTCCACCATCAGCCGGCACCGTTCCTTGAGGCCCCCGCCGTACTCATCGGTCCTCTTGTTGGTATACCGTGATATGAAGGTGGAGAGAAGGTAACCGACGATGCCGGAGAGCTCTATCATGTCGAACCCGGCTTCCCTAGCGCGCCGGGCCGCCGCTACGTGGTCCCTCACCGCCTGTTTTATCTCTTCCTTCGTGATCTCCCGGGGAGGCTTGAAATAGGACAACTTCTGGGGAACAACAGACGGCATGAGGCAATAGTCGAGCTCGATCCCGCCTTCCCTTCCGCAATGGAGTATCTGGATGCTCGAAAGGGCACCGTTGGCACGGATCACATCGGCTATCCGCATAAGACCGGGGATGTACCTGTCGTCATTGATGGACATCATCCCCTTGAAGCCCTTGCCCTCGCCCTTCTTGTCCGGGTAGGCTCCCTGGGTCGTCACTATGCCCGCCCCGCCCTTCGCCTGCGCCTCCATGTAGGCGACCTCGCGCTCGCTCACATAGCCGTCACCGTACGGGAAGTTCGTCTCCGTGGCCGCGTACTTTATCCTGTTCTTCACGGCCAGCTTGCCGATGGTCCCCGGCTGAAAGATATGCGGATATCGTTCCATGATCGCCGTCCTGTTCTGTTCAAGAATGAAGAAACCTTGAATTGAGTAACACACCGCCAAAAACGAGTCAAGACACAAAAAGACGGTTTCAGGTCTCAGGTTGCAGGTCTCAAGCTAAAGATGCGAACCGGAAACATCCTGCACTTCCCTTCTTTGGCCCTTAGCCTGGAACCTGAAACCTGAGACTTGAAACCGTCTTCACCTCGTTACCGGTGAGATGTTCCATATGGTGCGGGCGTACTCGTGGATCGCGCGATCGCTCGAGAACTTGCCTGACCTTGCCACGTTAAGGATCGCCTTACGTGTCCACTCGTCCCTGTCGTTATAGGCCCGGGCCACCTCCTCCTGGCACGCCACGTAGAGGGAATAGTCGGCCAGAACACAATAACGGTCGCCGTCCATCAGGGCCTGCACGATGGGTTGGAACAGGGCTGGCTCTTCAGGGGAGAAAAATCCTGATTGAAGCTGATGCATCACCTGGGCGAGTTCCTTGTTCTCCTCGATGTATCTTTTCGGGTCGTACTGCTTTCTCAACTCGAAGATCTCCTCGGCCCGATGCCCGAAGAGGAAGAAGTTTTCCTCTCCCACTTCCTCCCGTATCTCTATGTTCGCGCCGTCGTATGTGCCTATCGTAAGCGCACCGTTGAGGGCGAACTTCATGTTTCCCGTCCCCGATGCCTCGTAGCCGGCCGTCGATATCTGCTCCGACAGGTCCGCCGCCGGCATGGTGACCTCGGCGATGGTAACACCGTAGTTCGGAACGAAGACCACCTGGAGCTTGTCCTTCACGAGCGGATGGGCGGCGACTATCTCGGAAACGTTGTGTATGAGCTTGATGATAAGCTTGCACATGAGGTACCCCGGCGCCGATTTCCCCGAAAAAAGGACCACCCGGGGCACGAAACCCTCCGGCACCTGTCCTTCCTTGAGACGGTTATAGAGCGTGATGACGTGAAAGACGTTGAGGAGCTGCCTCTTGTATTCGTGAAATCTCTTTACCTGGCAATCGAGGAGAAAATCCGTTTGAAAGCTGAAGTTGAACACCCTCTCCATCGCCCTGCACAGACGAAACTTGTTCTCTCTCTTGATGGCGTTGAACCGGTCCCTGAAGGCACTGTCTTCCGCCAGGGGCTCGATCTTTTTTAATTCCTCGAGGTCCTGCGTCCACCCTTCGCCTATCGCCTCCGTGACAAGGGAAGCGAGACCGGGGTTAGCGGACAGGAGCCACCGCCTGTGCGTGATGCCGTTCGTAACGTTGCGGAACCTTTCGGGGTACATGAGATAGAAATCGTTGAACACGTGACTCTTCAGGAGTTCGCTGTGCAGACGGGACACCCCGTTTACCGCGTGACTCCCCACGATGGCAAGCCTGGCCATGTTGACCACCTTCCCGCACTCGCCCGTCACGATGCCCATCTGATAGGCCTTGTCGAACTCCTCGGGAAA
>MVQQ01000126.1 GCA_002067555.1 Syntrophorhabdus sp. PtaB.Bin184 | reverse complement strand
GAGGAGATAGGAAGAGATAATCCGGGACGCGTCGCTGGAGGTCACGCCGAAGGAACGGGTGATCGTCGGCAGGGAAATATTGACCATATAATTGTTGAGACGCACCAGAAAGGAGCTGAAGGCGACGCTGATGACGATGAGGAGAGGAGCATATCTGGCGGACCGCGTCATGAATGCAATTACTTACACTCTTTCACGACCTTCCGCAATGTTTTTCTATTGTTGAACCAAGGATAATTATGTGGCACAATGGATACCTCTGTATGCAAGTCGACGCCGAAATATCACGGGTTCCACAATCAGAGCCGCCCCCAGGGGCAAAGCGGATGGTTTACCTCGATAACCTCAGGCTCTCCTTTACATTTCTCGTCATCCTCCATCATGTGTGCCTGACCTACGCAGCCACCAGCGGCTGGTACTTCTACCAGCATCTCGATGACCCTTTCACGAATCTCGTCCTCAATGTCCTCATGGGTGTGGGGAGAACGTGGGTCCTGGCCTGTTTCTTCCTCATCTCGGGGTACTTCACTCCCGGGTCGCTGGACAGGAAGGGCACCTGGTGGTTCATCAAGGACCGCTTCATCCGCATCGGCATACCTCTCGGCCTGTTCGCGCTTATCATCCGCCCCACCATGGTGTACCTCCTGAAACGGGACACCCTTTCTCTCGAGTATTCCTATGTCGAGAACATCCTCCTCCTGAAGAACGCCGCTCCGGGCCCCGCATGGTTCCTCGAGGTGCTCCTCGTCTTCTCCCTCGCGTACGCGGCCTGGAGGGCTTTGACCCGTTCACATCGCGAGAGAGAACGCAACGCCCGGCCTTTTCCCGGCAACGGCGCTGTGATCCTGTTCATCCTCGTCCTCGCCGCCTTCACTTTCGTAATGCGCATCTACCTTCCCTCTGAAAAACAGATCCTGCATCTCCGTCTCGGTAACTACGCGGAGTATGTGGCCTTTTTCTTCGCGGGCATCGTGGCGTACCGAAACCGCTGGCTCGAAAAGCTGACGGACTTGACCGGCAAGCAATGGACTGTCATCACCGGGGCGGCCGTCTGCGTTTACATCTTCTTCATCGTTCAGGCCTGGGACGCGAATGAAAGCCTTTCCTTCCTGAGAGGCGGCTTTTCCCTCAAGACCCTTATTACGACATATGTGGGCACCTTTATCGCCGTGGGCAGTTCCATCTGTCTCACCTATCTCTTCAGGACCTATCTCAACGCCCAGCCGGGCATCGTAGGACCGATGACCCAGGACGCCTACGCGGCCTTCATTTTCCACTCCCCCATTATCGTGGCCGTCACCTATTGGATGCAGGACACCGCCGTCCTTCACCCCTTCATAAAGTTCCTTTCGGCCTTCGTGGTGGGAACGGTGCTCTCCTTCCTTATCTGCCATTACTTCGTGAAAAAGATCCCCTACGCGAAGAGAGTGCTGTGAGAGAAAGAAGGATATCAGGATAGCAAGAAGATTCAATACCCCTTTCCATTCCGTACTATTGGACAGAAAGTGATCCGGGATGGACAATACCCCGCCAGACCGCATTGCCTTCGACAACTCCCGCGACGCAAAGGTCCAAGCCTTTGCCGAATCCGAGAATCTCCTCAAGATCTACCCGAAGGGTGCGGACGACGAGACGTTCGTGACATTCTATTTCGTCGAGGCCGTGGCAGCATTCTCCTCCTTCACCGCCGCCCCGAAGAACATACCCCCGGTATAACCAGGCAGAGATAAAGAAGGTTCAGTGCAGATCGATACGGTCGATCAGGCATCCTCCATCTTCGCAGGATACCGACAAGGATGCTTTCGTATTGGGCTTGAGGATCTTGCTCACCAGTCTATCCATGCTGTTGATCTGGTCCACCAGGCTCTTATCCTCATTGGGGCCCGGATAAATGACCTTCCCCTTCCTCGAGATCTCGGTGTAAAGGTGCAGCCTGGACGTCAGCGGCGCTCCGGGACCGACAGCAAGGTATACCCTTTTGCAGTACCTCTTGTCGCCCGGGTCCGAAGAGCAGCGGACCGTCTGCAATCTCGTAACGGTGCCCTCGTACCGGCCTTCTTTTGCGATCTCCCTGTTCTTGTCCGTCGCTCCTGCCGGGTCGAGAGTCCCGCCCGCCCATACGAGAGACGCCACCACGAATACGGCTAAAGTCTTTCCCCACATCGTCATCTCCTTGATGTTCTCTGCCCGCCCTGTCGCCCCCCAGGCGGGAGCGAAAGGCGCATACCTTACATTCTCACACGCTTTTCCCCCGTAAGCAAGCATCTGGTAGCGAAACATCGATCCCCCGGCTCCTTACCGGCGCGAGCCGAGCGGGACCGGTCACCGGAAGATGACCTTTGATGTTAACTCCCGGCCGGATTGGACGATAATACTCTCAGTTGCCAATACTCTTCGATCGGCAGAGGAAAGACCCATGGTAGACCCCGCTGTGTTGGAACACATTCGGATGGAAGGATCACGACTCATCAAGGTGATCGAACAGCACCGGAGGCAATTGCCTTCACGGTATTGCCTGGTGGTGCCCGATCTGATACGGATAGTCACGAGCCAGAGCTACATTGATGACATAGAAATGGAGGAAGAGACCAAAGTCCAGGAAAACCCGCAGTCTCAAAGGCTCAGACTGATCAAGTGATACTCATGTATCCCCTGATTCTTTCTCCCCCTCGTTCCTTCCTTATTTCTCCATTTACAGGCCGGTTGACTTGTGGTAACAGTTTGATGCTCCGAGAGGCAAGGCGAGGCTATCCTAGCCGCGCGCGGCAGCTTTCTCGCATTGCCCGGGACACATGCTATGCTTCCCGAACAGCAAACATAATGAAGATTGGAAGGAGTTCACGCTGCATTCTACGTCCGAAGAGAACCAGGAGGACCGCGAAGGGTCGAGGGCAGCATCTGCCGCACCAATGGATCCCGGACACACCCCGGAGCGCAAGCAACCCGCTGCACTGATAATCGTTCTCGCCAGCATAATGGCCATCGGGCCGTTTTCGACGGACATGTATCTTCCGGCTTTTCTTGCCATCGCCAGGGGTCTCGGGACGGATATTGCCCACGTGGGGCTTTCACTCACCAGTTTCTTCGTCGGGGTTTCCATCGGCCAGATCGTCTACGGCCCCCTTTTGGACCGTTACGGACGAAAAAAACCGCTCATGCTCGGCTTCCTTGTGTACACCGCCGCCTCCGTGGGCTGCGCCCTCTCGCAGACCATACATGTTTTGGTGGCCATGCGGTTTCTCGCGGGTGTCGGCGCATGCGTCGGGATCGTGGGCAGCCGCGCGGTCGTGCGCGACCTCTTTTCGGGGACCGAGATGGCCAGGATGCTGTCCTTGCTGATGATGATCTTCGGCATTGCCCCGATCGTTGCT
>MVQQ01000125.1 GCA_002067555.1 Syntrophorhabdus sp. PtaB.Bin184 | reverse complement strand
GAGTTCCATCGCCTTCGGGTTCGTGGTCTTTATGCTTTCATGATCGAACAGGGCGTTGGCGAGGTTCATGAACAACGCCCGCCGGTGGCTCTTGGTTCGATTCATTTTCTTCACTCTGTTCTGATGCCTCATTATATCAACCCCTACATGTGATCTTTTTTCTTGAGAACCATTTTATCCAGTTCTTCCCGTGCCGGAAAACTGTCTAATTTTAAACCAAGCCGAAGGCCCATGCAAGAAAGAATCTCCTTGATCTCGTTCAAGGACTTCCTTCCAAAGTTCTTTGTCATGAGGATCTCCTGCTCTGTCTTCTGGACAAGCTCTCCTATGTACTTGATGTCCGCGTTCTTCAGGCAGTTCGCGCTCCTCACGGAGAGCTCAAGCTCATCGACGCTGCGATACAGGTTTTCATTGAAATCGGGTTTTTCCTGTCCTCTTTCCTCGCCCGCCTCCGCTTCCTCGACCTCGTCGAAGTTGATGAAGATACGCATCTGCTCCTTGATGATCTTCGCCGCGAAGGAGAGCGCATCGAGGGGATCGACACTACCGTCTGTCCAGATCTCCATGGACAGCTTGTCATAATCCGTCCGTCGGCCCACCCTGGCCTGAGTAACGCTATAGCTCACCTTCCTTATGGGAGAGAAGATGGCATCTATGGGAACGGTGCCGATGGGATCCGCGTCTTCGACGTTCTGTTCCGAGGGCTGATAACCGCGGCCGAGCCTTGCCTTCATCTCCATGTAAAGCTTGGCATCGTTTGACAATGTGGCTATGTGCAGATCGGGGTTGATAACCTCCACCCCGCCGTCATGCGTGATGTCTCCCGCCTTCACTTCCCTCTTGCCTTTTACATCGATCTTCAAAAGGGCAGGTCTGTCGTCGGTCATCCTGATAACAACCTTCTTCAGGTTCAGGATCATCTCCGTAACGTCTTCCTTGACGCCCCGGACCGTTGAGAATTCATGGTCAACGGAGTCTATCCAGACCGACGTTATAGCGGCACCCATGATCGAGGACAGAAGTACCCTGCGGAGAGAGTTGCCGATCGTAACACCGTACCCTCTTTCGAAGGGTTCCGTGGAAAACTTCACGTAGGTGCCCTCTTTCTTCTCTATCTCGATCTTGGTTGGCCTGATAAGCTCCTGCCAGTTCTTTTCAAACATAGGCATGTACCCTCCTTGGGGTAATAACTACCTTGAATAGTACTCTACGATCAACTGTTCCTTGATCGGCAACGAAATATCGTCACGGGTCGGAAAGAGCTTGATGGTACCCTTCATATTGTCCTTGTCCAGGTCTATCCACGAAGGCACGCCCCTCCGCACGACCGATTCCAGCGCGTTCACGACGGCAGGCAGGTTCTTGTGCCTGACCTCTATGACATCACCCACCTTCACGAGGTAGGACGACGAGCTCACCGTCTTGCCGTTCACGGCAATGTGCTTGTGGGATACAAGCTGGCGCGCCTCGGCGCGGGACGTCGCGAAACCCAGGCGGAACACCATGTTGTCGATCCTTCTTTCAAGAAGGACGAGGAAATTGGTTCCCGTGATGCCTTCCTTGCGCTCGGCCATCACGAAGAACCTTCTGAACTGCTTCTCGCTGAGCCCGTATATCCTGCGCGCGCGCTGCTTTTCCCGCAAACGCATCCCGTATTCCATGACCTTGCCCTTGGTGTCCACATGCTGTCCGGGGGGGTAATTCCTCTTTTCAATGGCACATTTCTCGGTGTAGCATCTTTCTCCCTTCAGGAAAAGCTTTATGCCTTCTCGCCGGCATAACTTGCATGATGGTCCAACATATCGTGACAATTCGTGCCTCCTTTAAACCCTTCTGCGTTTCGGCGGTCTGCAGCCGTTGTGAGGGATGGGTGTAACGTCTCGGATGAGATGGATCTTGAGTCCCGCGCTCTGCAAGGCCCGTAGCGCCGCCTCACGTCCCGCTCCGGGACCCTTCACATAGACGTCCACTGTCCTCAGCCCATGCTCCATGGCCTTCTTCGCAGCGTTCTCGGCGGCGAGCTGTGCGGCAAAGGGAGTGCTCTTGCGCGAACCCTTGAAACCCACAACGCCTCCGCTCGACCACGACACGACGTTGCCCTGGGGATCGGTGATCGTGATGATCGTGTTGTTGAAGCTCGACTGTATATGTGCTCCACCGACGGGGATATTCTTTTTTACCTTTTTCTTTCCGCTTCTTCTGACCTTAGCCATATATGCACCACCTCGTCGTTATTTTCGTTTCATCGAAGTCTTCCGCGGGCCTTTGCGGGTCCGGGAGTTCGTCCTCGTTCTCTGTCCATGCACGGGAAGGCTCCGTCTATGTCTCAGGCCGCGGTAGCATCCAATGTCCATGAGCCTCTTTATGTTCATGCTCACTTCTTTTCTCAGATCACCTTCGACCTTGTATTCATTTTCCAGGATATCTCTTATCTTCGCGATCTCTTCGTCGAGAAGAGCGTTCGTCCTCTTGTTCGGATCGATCCCGGCCTGGATCAGGATCTTGTTGGAAAGCGTTCTTCCGATGCCGTAGATGTAGGTCAGGGCCACCTCGATCCTTTTGTCCCTGGGTATATCGACGCCAGCAATTCGTGCCACCTTTTGCCTCCTTAACCCTGTTTCTGTTTATGCTTGGGGTTCTCGCAAATGATCCTGACTACACCCTTTCGCTTGATGATCTTGCATTTGTCACATCTCTTCTTGACCGAAGGCTTTACCTTCATGCTTTCCTCCTACTTGACGCGATAAATGATCCTGCCCCGCGTGAGATCGTATGGCGACAATTCGACGACGACCTTGTCTCCCCTGAGTATCTTTATATAGTGCATCCGCATCTTTCCGGACACGTGGGCCAAAACCCTGTGGCCGTTGGGGAGCTCAACCCTGAACATCGCGTTGGGCAGTGGTTCTACGACCGTTCCTTCTATCTCTATACCTTCGCCTTTTGGCATTTGTCCTCTCTACACCCGGCTCAATATGACGGGGCCGTTGCCGGTCACGGCCACAGTGTGCTCGAAATGAGCCGAAAGGCTCCCGTCTTTCGTGGCGGCGGTCCAGCCGTTCTCCTTGATGTACACTTCACTCCTTCCCATATTCACCATCGGTTCTATGGCAATGACCATTCCGGCCTTGAGCCTCAATCCTGTCCCCTTCGTCCCGTAATTGGGCACCTGGGGTTCTTCATGAAGGCTCCTTCCAATTCCGTGGCCCACAAACTCCCGCACAACAGAAAACCTCTCTCCCTCAACAAGCTCCTGTATGGCGTGGGAGATGTCATGAAGCCTGTTGCCCTCCCGGGCCTCGTCTATCCCGCGGTAAAGAGACGTTTCCGTCACTTCGAGAAGCTTTCGAGCAGCCTTCGAGATACCCCCGACGGCATAGGTCATTGCCACATCTCCGTAATACCCTTCATAAAGAACGCCAAAATCAAGGCTCACGATATCATTCTCTTTCAGTTGCCGGTCGGAAGGCATGCCGTGCACGACCTCATCGTTCACTGACACACACAGACAATAAGGGAAACCGTTGTACCCCTTGAAGGCGGCCTTCACGTCTCCCGCTTTCATGATCTTCTCCTCGCAGACATTCTCGAGGTCCATCGTCTTCACGCCCGCCTTCACAAAGTCCTTCAGATAGAGGAGCATTTCCATCGCCCTTCCACTGGCGACGCGCATTTTCTCAATCTCCTCTTTTGTTTTCAGAAAGATCATCCCTCTGGCTCAAGGCGTTTCCCGCCGGTATTCCTCCCCTGGTCCTTCTATCGTCGCCCCTTGATCCTCTGCGACTTCTTCACCAACCCGTCGTAATGTCTCAGAATGAGATGGGACTCTATCTGCTGTATTGTGTCAAGGGCGACGCCGACGACAATGAGAAGCGCCGTGCCGCCGAAATAAAAGGGCACGTTGAACTTTTTCACCAGCAACGTCGGCAGCACGCACACGAAAGACACGTATACCGCCCCTATGAATGTCACCCTTGTGAGGACCCTGTCGATGTATTCAGAGGTCCGCTTGCCCGGCCTGATCCCCGGTATGTATCCCCCGTACTTCTTCATATTGTCCGCCACATTATCGGGATTGAAGACAATGGCGGTGTAAAAGTAGCAGAAGAAGATGATGAAACCAACGTAGAAGATCTCGTGGAGCGCCGACCCCGGCGTGAAGAGTTCCGCCACCTTTTTCGCATAGGGGTGAGTAATGAAGTTCGAGATCGTCGCGGGGAACATGATGATGGATGACGCGAAGATCGGCGGGATAACACCCGCGGTGTTGACCTTCAGCGGCAGATGCGTCGACTGACCGCCCATCATCTTCCGTCCGACGACCCTTTTCGCGTATTGCACGGGGATCCTGCGCTGTGATGTCTCCATGAATATTATGAAGGCAACGACGGCAAGCATCATCGCGATAAGAACAAGCACCACAAACCAGTTGAGCTCACCGGTGTTGACGAGGCTCCACGTCCCCGCGACTGCGTTCGGCATGCGTGCCACGATACCTGCGAAGATGATCAGCGAGATGCCGTTGCCTATCCCCTTCTCGGTGATCTGCTCTCCAAGCCACATGATGAAGGACGTGCCACCCGTCAGCGTGATCATCGTCATCAGCCGGAAGTTCCACCCGGGGTTGAAGACGACGGGCTCTCCGCCGGCTCCCCGCATCTGTTCAAGACCGATGGCGATGAAAAGACCCTGGATGATGCTGATGACGACCGTCCCGTACCGCGTGTACTGGGTTATCTTCCTCCGTCCCGCCTCACCCTCCTTCGAGAGCTTTTCGAGCGTGGGTATGACGACGGTCAGGAGTTGAAGTATGATCGACGCCGAAATGTAGGGCATGATCCCGAGGGCAAAGATGGAGAGCCTCTCCAGCCCGCCGCCGGCGAACATGTCGAAAAACCCGAGCAGGGTTCCCTTGGCCTGCTCAAAGATGCCTGCGAGGACGTTCCCGTCAATACCCGGTGTGGGTATGTGAATGCCGACACGGTAGACCGCAAGCAGCCCGAGGGTCCATATGATCCTGCGCTTCAGCTCGGGGATCTTTCCAATATTCTGGAAACCTCCCATTAGACGAGCACCTCCACATCACCACCTTTGGCCTGTATCTTCTCGATGGCCTTCTGTGATGCCTTGTGAACCGATATCTTTATGGGGAAATCTATGTCTCCCGCGGCGAGAAGCTTGATCCCGTCCTTCACCTTCTTAATGAAACCCGACTTCAGGATGTCGTCGACGCCGACCTTCTCCATGCCTTTGAAAACCTCGAGGTCTCCTATATTGATGACGGCATACTCCTTGCGAAAGGGGTTTTTGAAACCTCTCTTGGGAATCCTTCTCGTCAGCGGCAACTGGCCGCCCTCAAAGCTCTTTCCCTTTGTTCCGCCGCTCGTCGAGCGCTGGCCCTTGTTGCCGTAGCCCGCCGTCGTTCCGAGCCCTGATCCGGTTCCCCGGCCGACGCGCTTGCGGCTCTTCTTCGATCCCGGGACTGGTTTAAGATCTGATAGTTTCACCGAGCGTCCTCCAGTACTGTAACAAGGTGCATCACCTTTTTGACCATGCCCCTTATCTCCGGGGTGTTCTTCACCGTCTTTTCCTGGTAGAGCCTCTTGAAGCCGAGGCTCCTCACCGTCGCCCTCTGATCCTCCGGGCAGCCGATGAAGCTCTTCGTCCATTTTATCTTGAGGTGGCTCATCCTACCCCTCCTCGACTTTCAATTTGCCTCTCTGTTTCAATGCCACCTCGGGCGATTTCAACTGGGAGAGGCCCCTGATGGTTGCCTTCACCACGTTATGGTAGTTCCTCGAACCGTAACACTTCGTAAGGATATTGGTTATCCCCGCCACCTCGACGACAGCCCGTACGGCGCGGCCGGCGATGACGCCCGTGCCTTCCCGTGCCGGTTTCATGTATACCTGGCTTGTTCCGAACTTCGCCATGATCTCATGGGGGATCGTCCCTTTTTCCACGGGGACCTGTATAAGGCTTTTCTTGGCCCTTTCAACGGCTTTTCGTATCGCATCAGGCACTTCATTGGCCTTGCCCAGTCCGAAGCCGACCTTTCCATTACCGTCGCCGACAACCACGATGGCGCTGAAAGAAAACCTGCGGCCACCCTTGACAACCTTCGCGACGCGGTTTATGTAGACAAGCCTGTCCTGTAATTCAAGATCGCCTGCGTCTATTCGCTTTCTTTCAACCAACACAACCTCCCGTTAGAATTTTAGCCCGGCTTCACGCGCCCCGTCGGCAAGCGCCTTGATCCTTCCGTGATACTTGAAGCCGTTGCGGTCGAAAACCACCTCTGTGATACCGAGTTCGAGGGCCTTCTTTCCGATAGCTTCGCCGACCTTCTTCGCGGCGTCGCTGTTGCCGCCGCTCTTCAATCCGGCCTGCACTTCCTTGTTGAGGGTCGAGATCCCGGTAAGGACCTTCTGCTGCGTGTCATCCACGAGCTGCGCATACATCTGCCTGATACTCTTGAACACCGTGAGTCTCGGTTTCTGCTCGGTGCCGTGGATCTTTTTCCGTATTCTCCGTTTCCGCCTCTGCCGGGCTTCGACTTTATCCTTTCTGGCCATACCGCTACTCCTTATTTCCCGCTTTTGCCTGCTTTCTTTCTCAGGACCTCGTCGGCGTACTTGATGCCCTTGTTCTTGTATGCATCAGGTTTTCTCAAAGCGCGTATCTTTGCGGCAACCTGCCCCACCAGTTCCTTGTCTATCCCCTGGATGGACACCTGTGTCTGCTTTTCAAGCCCGCCGGTGATGCCCTCGGGAAGCGTAAAGATTATGGGATGTGAATAACCGAGATAAAATGTGAAACTCCCGGACTGAAATTCCGCCCTGTAGCCGATGCCGACGATCTCGAGTTTCTTTTCGAACCCCTTCGACACGCCTTCCACCATGTTGGCGATAAGCGTTCTCATCAGGCCGTGGTAGCCCCTGATCGTCTTCTCTTCGCTCGTGCGGGACACGGTCACGATGCTGCCGTCCATGCTGAGCGTCAGCCCCTTCAGGAACGGCCTCTTGAGGGAGCCCCTGGGCCCTGTGACGAAAACCTCGCCTTCCTTAAACTCCAGTTGTGTTCCCTGCGGGAGTATTATTGGCTTTTTCCCTATCCTCGACATACCTGCACCTCACCACACCACGAGGAGGGGTTCTCCCCCAACCTTGTTCTTTATCGCGTTCCTGTCCGTCATGAGGCCTTTCGACGTGGAGATGACGACGATGCCCGTCCGGTTGCGAAACCTTGGCATGTCGGCAACCTTGGTATAGACGCGCCTGCCCGGCTTGCTGATCGTCTTGAGGCCGGTGATGACGCTCTTCGAATTCTCGTCGTAGCTGATGTAGACCTTGAGGAACTTCTTCCTGCTCTCGTCGACGAAGGTCTTGTAATTCCTCACGTAGCCCTCTTCCTTGAGGATCCTGGAAATGGAGAACTTCATGTTGGAATACGGAATGTCAACCGTTTCATGACGAGCCGTGATGGCGTTGCGGATCCTCGTCATCATGTCTGCTATTGGATCAACCATACCCATCTTACCACCTCACCAGCTTGATTTTAGAACACCGGGGATCTCGCCCCTCAGGGAATAGGACCTAAAGCAGACCCTGCACATCTGGAATTTCCTGATAAAGGCTCTCGGCCTGCCGCAGACGGCACATCTGTTACGCACGCGCACCTTGAACTTCGGCGCCCTCTTCGTCTTTTCTATCATTGCTTTCCTTGCCATGCACTCCTCCGTCAACTCCTGAAAGGCATACCCATGAGTTTTAAAAGCTCATGCCCTTCTTCATCCGTCTTCGCCGTTGTCGTGATCGTTATGTTCATTCCCCTGATCTTGTCGATCTTGTCGTACTCGATCTCGGGAAAAATGATCTGTTCCTTCAATCCCAAGGTGTAATTGCCTCTGCCGTCGAATGATTTGGGGGAAACCCCTTTGAAGTCTCTCACCCGTGGCAGGACAATGGTCACCAGTTTGCGGTAGAACTCGTACATCCTTTCCCTGCGCAGTGTCACCATGCATCCTACGGACATGCCTTCGCGGAGCTTGAAGGAGGCGATGGACTTCTTCGCCTTCGTGATGACCGGCTTCTGGCCGGTGATCAGCTTGATATCGCCCGAGGCGGCATCGAGGGCCTTAATGTTCTGCAGGGCCTCGCCGAGACCGATATTCACGGTGATCTTCACGATCTTCGGCACTTCCATGATGTTCTTATACTGAAACCGCCTTATGAGGGCCGATTTCACTTCCTTTTCGTAGAACTCCCTGTACGTATTCAACGACTGCCTCCCGCTTACTTATCGATGACCTCGTCACATTTCTTGCAGAAACGCACCTTCTTGCCGTTCTCCAGGACCTTCTGCCCCGTCCGGACGGGCTTCGCGCACTTCTCGCAGTAGATCATGACGTTCGAAACATGGATGGAGCTCTCAATCTCCATGATG
>MVQQ01000124.1 GCA_002067555.1 Syntrophorhabdus sp. PtaB.Bin184 | reverse complement strand
CAGGCCTGAAAGGCCCCTCGTGTACCAGATGAAAAACTTGTGGAAGATACCGACGCCCCTCTTCTCCCCCCAGTGCGAGATACACAGTTCGAGGTGGCGCTTCATGACAGCGGCACGTTCGGCAGCATCGGGCCCCGGCGGCACCGTTCCGTCGTGGAAGAAGCTCATGACATCCCTGAATATCCAGGGATTGCCGAGAGCCCCGCGCGCGATGGCCACGCCGTCGCAGCCGGTCTCCGCGAACATCCTGCGCACCCTGTCGACGGAAAGATTGTCTCCCGAGGCTATGACGGGGATGTCGAGAACCTCCTTGACCTCCCTGATGATCCCGTAGTCGACGGCCCCGCTGTACCCCTGCTCCCTCGTCCTGCCGTGTATGAACAGGGCGCTGATGCCTGCATCCCGGGCATGGAGCGCCACGTCCCGGGCATTGACGGAACCGGCGTCCCATCCGGCACGGATCTTGACGGCGACCGGCAGCGGAGTCGACCGCACCAGCGCGGAAAGGATATCGCGAAGCCTTTTCGGGTCCGTCATGAGGGCGGCACCTTTCCCCTTGCGCGTAACCTTCGGAGAGGGACAGGCCGCGTTGAAATCGATGAGGTCACAGGCGTGCACGGAAAGCCTTTCCATAGCCAGGGGTATCTGCGACGGGCTGTTGCCCAGGAACTGCACGCCAAGGGGCCTGTCATCGGGCGATGACGAAAGCATGTGGGCGGTCCTCCTGTCCTTGTGGGATATGGCATTGATATCTATCATCTCCGTGAAGGCAAGAGGCGAACCGAAGGACCGCGTGATGAGACGAAAGGGCAGATCGCTCACCCCCGCCATGGGAGAAAGCATGACCGGTACCGGAAGCCGGATATCGCCAATCACAAGCATGGCTTATTGTATGCTCTTGCCACCGGGGGTGTCAATCGCGTCGCAGGTCGCACGTCGCACGTCTAAAAACCAAAAAAGATCACTGCCGGGCCAACAGTTGCGTTAACAACCGGTCCCCTTTCACCGTCTTTCTTTGGCGACCTGCGACCTGCGACCTGCGACGGCCTTTGGCCTTTGAACCTGAGACTTGCAACCTGAGACTTGAGACGGTTCTTTCGCCTGCGACTTGAAAATCATTGGCAAATCGCTTTCTTTTGTGGTATAGAAAACGTGGATTTTTCCGGCATGTACTTTCAGGATCTCATATTCGCACTTCAGAAATTCTGGGCTGACAGGGGCTGCATCGTCCAGCAACCCTACGATATGGAGGTCGGGGCGGGCACGTTCCATCCCGCCACGCTCCTTCGCTGCCTCGGGCCGGAACCCTGGAACACCGCGTACATCCAGCCGTCCCGGCGGCCTGCGGACGGGCGCTACGGGGAAAACCCCAACCGTCTGCAGCATTACTACCAGTTCCAGGTCGTCATGAAACCCTCCCCCAGGGACATTCAGAACATTTATATAGACAGCTTGAAGAGTTTCGGCATCGACACCGATTATCACGATATCCGGTTCGTCGAGGACGACTGGGAATCACCGACGCTCGGCGCCTGGGGCCTCGGGTGGGAGGTGTGGCTCGACGGCATGGAGATCACCCAGTTCACCTATTTCCAGCAGGCGGGTGGTATAACGCTCTCGCCGGTGTGTGTGGAGATCACTTACGGCACCGAGCGCATCGCCATGTACCTCCAGGACGTCGACAACGTCTACGACATCAGATGGAACGAGAACATACTCTACGGCGATGTCTTCCTCGATCCCGAAAGGGAATTCTCCATCTACAACTTCGAGGAATCGGACCCCGCCATGCTCAGAACTCTTTTCGACACCTTCGAAGGGGAAGGTGAAAAGCTTGTCAGGAACCGGGGGCTTATCTACCCGGCCTACGATTTTTGCCTGAAATGCTCGCATGTCTTCAACCTTCTCGACGCCCGCGGCGCCATCAGCGTGACGGAACGCGCCAACTACATCGCGCGGGTGAGGAACCTCGCGAAGATGTGCGCGGAACTGTACGTGCAGAAGCGTGAAGAACTCGGTTTCCCCCTGCTCAAGCGATAGCGGGTCACCCCGCTTGCGGCCGGCGGGAACACGGCAAGGAACTAACATCATGAGCGAATTTCTGCTTTTGGAGATAGGCACGGAGGAAATACCGGCGCGCTTTCTCACGCCCGCGAAGGAGGGGCTTTCGGCCCTCATCCGCGAGGCCTTCGCCGGCGCGCGGATCGGCTTCGGCGACATCAACATCCAGGCGACCCCCCGGCGCATGGCGCTCTTCGTTAAGGACGTCGCGGAAAAGCAGGCCGAGACCGTCACCGTCAAGTTCGGCCCTCCTTATAACCGGGCATTCGACGAAGCGGGAAACCCCACCAAGGCCGCCATCGGCTTCGCCCGTTCCCAGGGTGTCGAGGTCGGCGACCTCACGAAGGGCGTCAAGGACGGCGTGGAATTCGTGACCGTCGAGAAGGAGGAAAAAGGGGTCCCCACCGTGGAGATGCTCCCCGTCCTGCTGCCCGACATCATCTCCCGCATCCCCTTCCAGAAAAAGATGCGCTGGGGCGGCGGGAGCTTTGAATACGCACGCCCGATCCAGTGGCTGCTCTGCCTCTTCGGGGGCACGCCCGTCACGTTCTCCGTTGCCGATGTCACGAGCGCACCCGCAAGCTGGTGCCACCGTTTTCTCTCGCCCGGCCCGGTCGGGATAGGTCATCCCCTCGAATACGTCGACGCCCTGAGGAAGAACCACATTGTGGTGAACGAGGACGAGCGCATGGAGATCATACGGCAGGGGATCGCCCGCATCGAGGAAACAACGGGCGGAAAGGCGCTCCGGGACGAGGAGCTCGTGAGGGAGATCCTCTACATCACCGAATACCCCTATCCCCTCAAGGGCTCCTTCGACGCTGTGTACCTCGATATCCCGAAGGAGGTCCTCGTCAACGTCATGAAGAGCCACCAGCGGTACATTCCCATCGAAGATGCCGCGGGACGGCTCCTGCCTTACTTCGTATTCTTCGCCAACACGGCCCCGAAAGATGACGCGAACGTCATACGGGGAAACGAGAAGGTGCTCCGCGCCCGCCTTGCCGACGCGCGTTTCTTCTTCGACGAGGACGTGAAGGTAAATCTCGCCGACAGGTACGAACGGCTTGCCTCCATCGTCTTCCATGTCAAACTCGGCACCCTCAAGGACAAGATGGAAAGGGTAAAGGCCATAGCCGGATACCTGGCGTCCGTCGTCGACCACGGGGTCGCCGGAAAACTCGAAAGGCTGATCCCCGTGATGAAGACGGACCTCGTCACCCACATGGTCGGGGAGTTCCCCGAGCTGCAGGGAACGATGGGACGCATCTACGCGCGCATCGAGGGAGAGGACGACGAGGTGGCCCTCGCGATAGAGGAACACTACCTGCCGACGGGCGGCAACGGCGGCCTGCCCCGCACCGCGACGGGTGCCATCGCCGGTATAGCGGACAAGATCGATTCCATTGTCTCCTTCTTCTCCGTCGGGATCACCCCCACGGGAAACCTCGACCCCTATGCCTTAAGAAGGCAGTCGCTGGGCATCATCAAGATAGCCATCGACAGGAAGCTGCATCTGCCCCTTGAGTCTCTCATCGAAAAGGCCTTCGAGGCGGGAGGGGGCATTCCGAAAAGGCTCACCCTCGCGGAGACGAAGGCTTCCCTCCTGGAATTCATCGCCACGCGCTTCAAGTTCTCCATGCTGGAGGAGAACCACAACCAGGATTTCGTGGAAAGCGTCCTGACGTGTGTCACGAGCGATATATACGACGGCTACATGCGGCTCGTCTCCCTGGAGACCCAGAGATCCATGGAGGATTTCGAGCGCCTCATGGTCGGTTTCCGGCGCGTCTTCAACATCACGAAGCAGATCACGGAAGAGATGACCGTCGATCCCGCCCTTCTCGCACTCGAGGAGGAAAAGAACCTCTTCGAACTCTAC
>MVQQ01000123.1 GCA_002067555.1 Syntrophorhabdus sp. PtaB.Bin184 | reverse complement strand
TCCCATCGTTCATGGTATTGAGATTGATCCGCCCCGCCTCGTTGAAGATCCTGACGACATACCTGCCATCACCGATCTCACCCTCGATGGCCGTACCGTCGACCCTCAAGGTTTCTCCGCTGTCGGGGACGACGGTCTTGTTCAGATTCTCCTGCCGGTAGTATATCTCCAGGATCGCCCGCTCCAGTCCAGCCTGAGCGAGAAGGCTTTCCGCCAATGAATCTCGAAAGAAAAGGGCTGCCCTGCTTTCGGTCTTTGCCAGGACGGAAAAGGACATGACGATGACCATGAGGACGATGACCACCCAGAGCACCATGATGAGGGCAAAACCGTTCTCTTTGTGAAGAAAGCCTTTCTCTCTTCTCATGTCCCACTCTCTTTATCGGGGTCATTCCCGGGCGGCTTCCTGCTTCGCAGGGGTATCGTGAGACATAATTTCCTGGCGCCTTTTTCCAGATGGAGCTTTACCTTTTGCGGGAGATCGGAGGTATCCGCCAGTTCGTCCGACCAGCCTCCCCCTGCCAGCCCCTTTATCCTTGCCGATTGAAGGTATTCAAACCGGATGTCGTCGAAACCGTCGAGGAGTTTCGTTTCCTTCACGTTCTCGATGCCTATGGTGGTCTCCTTCAGATAGAGTGCCAGTTTTCCCTTCTCGTCCTTTTCGATCCTGTATGAGGCAATAGTGTAGCCTTTCCGGCCACCAAAGAGAGAACGGTTGGATGCGAATGTCATCGAATCGCGCGCACCTATAAACACCGATCTCTTGAGGTCCTTTTCTTCCTTCACGGTGAGGGGAAGGCAGGACTGCAACTGGGAATCGATGAGCCTCATGGAAACCCTGAGGCGCTCCATCCACTCCGCCTTTCTCTCGCCCCCCTCGAGGGAGCGGTGCCCGGCACGCATCGAGGCGGCAAGAATAACCACGATCATGGCGACAAGTGCGATGGAGACCATGAGTTCCAGGAGAGTAAAACCCCCCGACCGGGAAAGGTTGTTCCTACATCTTCTCATTCTTGATCACCTCTCTCCTCACTGTTTTGAAGGTCTTCAGAGAGAATGACCTTTTCCTCACCCCCTGCTGCCAGGAGACATTGAGCACCACCTCGAACACCTGCCACGTGAAACCCTTCGTGCGCTCTTTGAGCGTCTCCGTTACGGTCATGTCCATCACATAGCCATCCTTCGTCTCGCTTGCGGCACCCTCCTTCAACTGCCCACCCTCAAGCAGTTCCCTCATCCTTATATCAGCAAGCACCGTTGCCGTGAGGTAGTCGTCGGACATCGAGAGCGTCGTGAGGTTCGCCGAAAACAACTGGAGGACGACGGTGACCACAGTTGCAAGAATAACGAAGGCCACAAGGATCTCGAGGAGGGTGAAACCCTCCGGGCCTGCCGGACAACGGCGCCTTCCGGATCTTTCAGTTTTCCTTCCCATAACCCTTCACGACCACGGACCCGATCACAGGATCGATCTCGATCCTGAGGGTCTTCTTTTTGGTACCGAGAACGATCTCGCATGACCCAACCGTTCCCGATGCATCGGCGATGATGTCGTATTCTCCTCCATAGACCGCGCCCCTGACAGGATCCACCACACTGATGGCGACATCCTCAGGAACCGCGCGGCGGGCCGCTCCTTTGAGACCGTATGTCCTGCGGTTAAGGTCGATCGTCACGCGCCGCTCCCCCCTGACGCTCATCGCCTCTATGCGCGCCATGCGGATGAGACCCGAAAGTTCCCGCGCCGCACCGTCAAGTTTCGCCGAGGGGAGACGGTTCGCGAAATGCACACCCGACAGGCCAAGAAAGAGCACCATGAGGGTCATGACTATGACCAGTTCGAGAAGCGTGAAACCGTTCTCGTTCAGCTTCAAAACGGCAGCTCCAGGATACCGAATATGGCAACGAGCATGGAGACGACGATGAAGGCGATGACGAGCCCCATGGTAAGGATGATCGCGGGCTCAAGAAGACCCATGAAGCGTTTGACGGAGTTTTTCAGACTTTTCTCATAGGTTGTCGCCACCTTGAGCAGCATGGTATCGAGCTGCCCCGTCTCTTCGCCGACTTTTATCATGGACAACGCCAGCTGAGGGAACACCTTCGCTTCGGTGAGCGGCATGGCAATGCCCTTGCCTTCCTTCACATCCCTGGCCACCGCACCGATCGCGAAGGCAACAACGCGGTTCCCGATGACGTCTTTGGAGTTCTGCAGGGCCTGCAGGAAGGGAACGCCGCTTTTTATGAGGGTCCCCATGGTCCTGCAGAATCGGGCCGTTTCGAGCTTGCTCACGACTTCCCTGAGGAATCTGAACTTCACATTGTCCCAAAGGATCGCACCCCGCTCGGTCTTTATGAACCGCCACGCTACGAACGTGCCCGATACAGCCGCCGGAAGAAGGATCCACCAGAAGTCCCTCAGAAAGTTGCTCAAGTAAAGGATCATCTGCGTGGATGCGGGAATCGTCCCGCCCATCTCCCTGAACAGAATCGAAAAACGGGGGATAACGAAGGTAAGGAGGATAACGATGGAAATACCTCCCGTGACGGCGAGGATCACGGGGTAGATCATGGCCGAGTAGACACTGTCCTTCAGTTCTTTGGCTGTTTCGAGAAACTCGCCCAGCTTTTCGAGGACGATCTCCAGAACACCGCCTGTTTCACCGGCCCGGACCATATTCACGTAAAGCCTGGGAAAGACTTTGGGATGTTTCTTCAGGGCATCGGAAAAGGAACTCCCTTCCCGTATGAGTCTTAGAACGGAATTGATCACCTCCTGCATCCGTTTGCCTTCTGAGACCCCGGCGAGGATGTTGAGGCTCCGGTCGAGGGGAAGGCCCGCGCCGATAAGCGCCGACAGCTCGGCTGTGAAGGTGAGAAGATCGTCCTTCGATGAGTGCAGCGACATACCCTTTTTGAGGGCCCCCTTTTTCGGTGACGTGACCTTCAAAGGGATGACGCCCGAATCCTTGATCCGCGTGAGGGCCAGACCTTCATCAGGCGCCTCGACGGTGCCTTCGATGATGGCGCCTTCAAGTGTTGTCGCCTTGTACGAATACACTCCCAATCAATCCTCCCTCGTGACCCGAAAGACCTCGTCGATGGTGGTCACACCCAAGCGGACCTTCTCCATCCCGTCCTCGAGAAGCGTCTTCATGCCCGACCTTCTCGCCTGCGCCCTGATCTCTCCCTCGTCGGCGCCCTTCAACGTCAGCCGTCTCAGATCTTCATCGACAACGAGAAGCTCGAAGAGTCCCGAGCGCCCGAAAAACCCCGTATGCCCGCAGGTCTCGCAGCCTGCCCCCCGCCAGACGGGCACGCCGCTGCCCATGCCGAGGGCCATGAGTTCCTCCACGTCGTCGGACATGCCTGTCTGGCGCCTGCAATCGGGGCAGATCATCCTCACGAGCCTCTGCGCGAGGATGCCCCGGACCGTGGATGACAGCAGGAAGTTCTCCACACCCATGTCAAGAAGGCGTGTGATCGCGCTCGGCGCATCGTTCGTGTGAAGCGTCGAAAATACGAGATGCCCCGTCAGTGCCGACTGGATGGCTATCTGAGCAGTCTCCAGGTCCCGGATCTCACCTATCATGATGATGTCCGGATCCTGCCTGACGATGTGGCGCAACGTGCTCGCGAAATCGAGGCCGATCTGCGGCTTCACCTGGATCTGGTTGACGCCTTTCAGCTGGTACTCCACGGGGTCTTCCACGGTGATGATCTTCTTTTCCGGCGAGTTTATCTTGTCGAGCGCCCCGTAGAGGGTCGTTGTCTTGCCGCTGCCGGTGGGCCCCGTCACAAGGATGATGCCGTTGGGCTTCGTGATGAGCCTCGCCAGAGAGGCAAGCATGGCCTGTGAAAAGCCCAACCTGCCAAGGTCAATGACGATGCTTTCCCTGTCGAGCAGCCTCATGACGATGCTCTCTCCGTTCACGATGGGAATCGTGGAAACCCTGATGGCGATCTCTTTCTCGTCCACACGCAACCGTATCCTTCCGTCCTGCGGGAGCCTGCGCTCGGCGATGTTGAGCCTGGCCATGATCTTGATGCGTGAGACGATGGCTGCCTGAAGTCTCTTCGGTGTCGATTCCACGTCATTGAGGACGCCGTCTATGCGGTAGCGGATCTTCATCTCGTCCTCGAAAGGCTCGATATGGATGTCGCTCGCCCTTAGCTCCACGGCACGGGTGATGAAGAGGTTCACGAGTCTGATGATGGGTGCCTCCGACGCAAGGTCCTTGAGGTGGCCTACATCCTCCTCTTCCTCATCATGTATGAACTCGTAGCCCTCCCGTTCATCGATCCCCTCTATGATCCTGTCGAGATTCTGCTGGTCCTTGCTGTAGAACCGGGAGATGTGCTCGTCAATGACAGCGGGGTCCCCGGTATGGACGAGAACGTCGCTTGCAGTGGCCGCCCTCAGCGCATCGACAAGTTCCCTCTTCACGGGGTCGGCCATGATGACTTTGAGTGTGCCGTCCTTCCACTCGAAGGGAATGATCCTGTTCTCCCTGATGAAACGCGTCGATATGCCGTCCATGACAAGGGGCACTCTGGGGAACTCCTCCGGAGCGAGATGGATTATCGTCTTGCCGTTCACGACTCCCCCTGACTCCGGGGCGCCACCTTCGGCACAGGTTCCTCTCCTGCCGCCCGGGGCGCAGGTTCTTTTCCTGCCGGATCGTTTCCTGCCGGCGGTGCCTCTGTGTGCATCACCTCGTGTTCCCTTGTTTTCCGCCCTTCCCCGGTCTCGCCGGCATCATTCTTCCCGTCCTTGTCCTGCCGGGGAACGTCGCGGATAAGCTCTTCCTTCTTCAGCTTTCCCTTGCCTGTCTTCGTTATATCGTCAACATAGGAGGATGTGGCCTTCCGGGCATCG
>MVQQ01000122.1 GCA_002067555.1 Syntrophorhabdus sp. PtaB.Bin184 | reverse complement strand
GCCTCGTGCGAGAGAGATGTGAGGTGAAAGAAAAAGAGAGCTGGTAGACATTAACTGTTGACTTTTATCATAGCAGCCCCTTGATCGTTAAGAACGGAGGCACAGGGTCCTCAGAAGATGCGATGACGTTCAAGCGGTTTGAACGGTTCAAGCTGTTCAAGCTGTCTTTACTTCTTTATCTCCCCTATGGGAAGGACGGTCCTTCCGTGAACCTCGTTGAGGACCTCGGCCATTGCCAGGTAGACGGCGGAAAGGCCGCAGATGATACCTTCCCATCCGGCAAGGGTGCCGATGGCGGTGCTGCCCGTCCAGTCACGGATGGCAAGAAGCCAGAAGAGGATAAAAAGGCTCAGGAACACGAACTGTATGCCCCTGTTCTTGCCCCACGTGCCGAACCACATGAAGAAGGTGAACAGGCCCCACATGAAGAGGTACCATCCCATGAAGGATTCGGGGTTCCCGGGAAGTCCCTTGAAAACGAGAATGAATACAAGGGTCCACCAGAAAAGGCCGTACGAGGTGAAGGCCGTCACACCGAAGGTGTTTCCCTTCTTATACTCCAGAATGCCCGCAATGATCTGGGCAAGACCTCCGTAAAAGGCCCCCATTGCGAGGATCATCGATCCTACGGGGAAAAACCCCGCGTTGTGGATGTTCAGAAGTACAGTGGTCATACCGAATCCCATGAGGCCGAGTGGTGCGGGGTTAGCAAGCTTTTCTTCCATGACAGACTCCTCCTTATGATGGTCAATAGATTCCACCACCCCTTCAGGACAAACCCTGTCTTTCCTTCTTTGCCTTATGCGCTTTAAAAACCCTTGAGTTTCCGGACGGGAACCCGCATTCACTATAGCACGTCGAGGGACGCCTGTCACCACCTTTGCGTCGCCTCTCTCCGGGGCGGCTAATCGCGGGAAAAGGCTATTTTTATGCTCAGAAGGATGAGTAATCCCCCGAAGACCCTGTTGAAGTACCTCTGGAATCTCTCAAAAAAGGATCTCACGTGCCTCTGGTTGAGAAAAAGGGCCACGAAACTGAACCACAGCATGGTATCCATCACCATGACAAGGCCGGCGATCACAAGAACGGAACGGGGAGGGGGTGAAGCAGGGGATATGACGACGGTGAAGAGGCCCAGGAAAAAGAGTGTCGCCTTGGGGTTCAGGATGTTCGTGAGAAACCCCATGCGGACCGCCCTAACGGGAGAGATGTCTTCTTTCTTTCTCACCGCGTCCGCCTCCATCCCGGACTGCCGGCTGACGACCGACCGTATCCCTATGTACAGCAAATATGCCGCCCCCAGATACTTGATCGTGCTGAAGACAAGGATGGATCTCGCGATCACGACGGCTATCCCGGCTATGCAGTAGGCAACATGAACGGCTACACCCAGCCCGAACCCGATGGCCGTGAATATCCCCGTCCTTCGTGAATAGGTCAGGGAATTGCGCACTGACATGGCAAGATCCGGCCCGGGGCTCATGGCGCCGAGGAGGTGAACGAACGCGATCGTTCCGATAATAGCAAGACTGTTCTCCATATCCTCCGGCTTCCCTGAAAATGCTTCTGTGTTCCACGCCCCCTGGTTCTTGACCTGGAACCTGGAACTATGTTCTCAGTTCCCTGTCGTATACCCTCTGGATAACCATCTTCCGGTTCTTCAGGGTCGATGTGTATCCCCTCAGGTCCAGCACGATCACGGTTATATTGTCCGTGCTGCCCCTGTCGAGGGCCTTGTGCGATATCTCCTCAGCACCTTCCCGGGGGACCCGTCCCTGCCGTGCCGCTTCGATCACTTCGCCGGGAGACAGGACGTCCCATACCCCGTCGCAAGCGAGGACCGCCACGTCGTTCTCCGAGCCCAGCACTCCCTCCGCTATGCGCGGCTCCGCGCTCACGTAGGGCTTGAGACAGACATCCCCCAGGGCCCGGCTGACCGCCAGAATGCCCTCAACCCTCGGGACGCCCAGCATCACTACGCTTCCGCCGAGGGCTTCGACGCGGGACCGCTCGGCCGTCGCGTCCGGTTTGTGGTCCTCGGTGAGAACGGTCGCCCCTTGCCCCGTGCCGATAACAACCCGGGAGTCGCCCACATTTGCCGCAAGGAACCGTTCTCCGATGAGATACAGCTGGACAGCACAGGTCCCCGCCTGCACGCGGCGGCCGACGAGATGTTCATCGACGGCAAGATAGGCCTCGCGAAGGATGGCCGCCTCGTCCCTGCGCTCACCAGGCGGCCTTTCCGGCTCGCGCGCTAAGGCGTGCAGAAACCAGGGGGTCAGCATCTCTGCGGCTATCTGCGCGGGTTGCCTGCCCCCGTGCCCGTCATATATCTCGGCACTGAAGAAAGACCTGGCAGGGTCCTGATAGACGGCATGCTCATCCTCCATGGTCCGTCTGAAACCTATTTCCTCGCTGATCCCAAAGGGGATTTCCATGGAGATATTCTACCCCGGATCCCGTCTTTTTCACAGGATGAAAAGGCATCTAGGAGGGACAAATCAATGCTTGCAAAAGCGAATGCTAAAGGTCTATAATAAATACTTCCATCATGAAATTTGAAGAAGGGTTGAAAAAACTGGAAGATATCGTTAAGACCCTCGATGAAGGGAAAATACCCCTTGATGAGGCGTTAGGTCTTTTCAAGGAGGGTCTCGACCTCACGAAAGAGCTCTCGCGAAGGCTTGACGAGGTCGAAAAGAAAGTGGATATATTGATCAGGAAAGAAGACGGGACGGTGGAAAAGGCCCCCTTCCCCGGGGATAACGAATAGTGGATCTGGCCAGCTATCTCCATGACAAGAAAATAGTGGTCGAGAACATGCTCAGGGACATCTGCGCGAGCTTCGTCTCCACCCCGGGCATTCTCAGAAATGCCATGGAATACATGCTCTTCAGCAACGGGAAAAAGATCCGGCCCATTCTTGCGATAGCCGCCTGCGAGGCCAAGGGGAAGAGTGCCGACGATTTCCTCCCCTGCTTCTGCACCCTCGAGATGATCCACACCTATTCCCTCATCCATGATGACCTCCCCTGCGTGGACAATGACGACACCCGGCGCGGCAGGCCGACATGCCACAGGGCCTTCGGTGATGCCGTGGCCATCATGGCCGGCGACGGTCTGCTCACGGAGGCATTCAGGGTCCTCACGGACCAGCGGTTCACGGAAAGGGTGAGTCCGAAGATATCGAGACAGATGGTATTCGAGATAGCTCACGCGGCCGGGGCCGAAGGGATGGTCGGCGGCCAGGTGATGGACATAATATACGAGAACAAGGAAGGCACCAGGAACATCCTCCATTACATCCATTCCCACAAGACGGCCGCCATGCTTCGCGCGTCCGTCCGGGTCGGCGCGATCGCGGGCGGGGCCAGGGTGAGGGAACTCAAGGGTTTCACCCGGTACGGCGATGCCATAGGGCTCGCCTTTCAGATCATGGATGACATCCTCGACGTGGAAGGCGACGAAGAAATGGTTGGCAAGAAGCTGAAAAAAGACGCCAACAAACAGACCTACGTCAAACATTACGGTATTCTCGCTTCCAAGTACAAACTGGAGCAACTCGTCGATGAAGCAGTGAGATCGATCGCATTCCTGGGAGAGAACGGCCGCATACTCGAGGACATAGCGCGCTTCATCGGCAACAGGGTTTCGTAATGCTTCTCCAGACAATCAATTCTCCCGAGGATCTCAAAAAATTGTCTATCGCCCAGCTCGCCGAGCTCGCCGGCGAGATACGCCCCTACATCACGGATGTCATATCCCGGACGGGCGGACACCTTGCCTCGAACCTCGGCACCGTCGAGCTTACCATCGCCCTCTACTATGTCTTCAACCCTCCCGAGGACAAGATCGTCTGGGACGTCGGCCATCAGTGCTACACGTGCAAGCTCCTGACAGGCAGACGGGAAAGTTTCTGCACGATCCGCCAGGACGGGGGGCTCTCCGGTTTCCCCTGCAAGGCGGAAAGCCCCTACGATGTGTTCGATACGGGCCATGCCAGCAACTCCATATCCGTCGCGACGGGGCTCGCCGAGAGCAAGAGGAAGCTGGGTTCGTCCTCCCGGATCATAGCCGTCATCGGGGACGGCTCGCTGACGGGTGGCATGGCCTTCGAGGCCCTGAACCACGCCGGACACCTCAGAAGTGATATCATCGTCGTCCTGAACGACAACGAGATGTCCATTTCGAAGAACGTCGGAGGCCTAGCGAGCCACCTCAACCGGATCATGACAGGAGAGTTCATGAGCGGCATCCGGGAAGAGCTGAAGAACCGGATGAAGGCCATGCCAACCATATACAGGACGGCACGATACCTGGAAGAGGCCGTCAAGGGAATCTTCGGGCCGGGAATGATCTTCGAGGAACTGGGTTTCACCTACGTCGGTCCCGTCGACGGCCACAACATGGAACACCTCCTCGAGACGATGAGGAACGTGAGCAGACTCAAAGGACCCCTTCTCGTCCACGTCATAACCAGAAAGGGCAAAGGTTACACCCATGCCGAGGACGACCCTGAACGGTTCCATGGCATCTCGACCTTCGAACTCACCACAGGCAACAGCCTTTCCAGGGGAAAGAAGACCTATACCGACGTATTCGGTGACACGATAATCGACCTCGCAAAGATGGACGAGAGGGTGGTGGCGATCACGGCGGCCATGGGCCTCGGCACGGGTCTCGACAAGTTTTCGGCCATCTTCCCCGACAGGTTCTACGACATAGGAATCGCCGAGCAGCACGGGGTCACCTTTTCGGCGGCCCTCGCCCTCGGAGGGCTCAAACCCTTTGTCGCCATCTATTCCACCTTTCTGCAAAGGGCCTACGATCAGATCATCCTCGACGTGTGCCTTCAGAACCTGCCCGTGGTGTTCGCCGTGGACCGCAGCGGGATAGTGGGACAGGACGGGCCCACCCATCACGGAGTCTACGACCTTAGCTATTTCCGCCACATCCCGAACATGGTCCTCATGGCGCCGAAGGACGAGAATGAACTCAGGCACATGCTCTATTCCGGCTACCGCTACGCCAGGCCCGTCGCCATCCGCTACCCCCGCGGGGAGGCCCTGGGCGTGCCGATCGAAGATGACTTCCACGAGATACCTTTCGGCACCTGGGAATTGCTCCGTGAAGGCAGGGACATCACCATGATAGCCTGCGGGAACATGGTCGCCACGGCCATGGAAGCCGCGGACGTGCTCGCCGGCGGCGGCGTGGATGCCGGCGTCATCAACGGCAGGTTCATTAAACCAATGGACGAGAACCTCCTTGCCGAAGTGGCCGCGCGGACAGGGCGCATCCTCACTCTGGAAGAGAACGTGCTCATCGGCGGATTCGGCAGCGGAGTCGGGGAGGCCCTCGCCAGAGCGGGATCGCTCATCCCCTTCAGGTCACTGGGTATCCCCGATGTCTTCGTTACCCACGGCGGCCAGGGAACACTGCGCAAGTCTCTCGGCATCGACCTCGATGGGATAGTGAGAACGGTCCGGACGTGGCTAGGGAAAGAATAGACATCCTGCTTGCAAGACGCGCCCTGGCACCGTCGCGGGAAAAGGCCCGGGTGCTGGTCATGGCCGGTGAGGTGTACGTCGACGGCGAGAGGGTCCTGAAGGCGGACCGGAAGGTCGACGAGACCGCCTGCCTCGAGGTCAGGGGAGATCCCATCCCCTATGTCAGCTTCGGCGGCGTCAAGCTCAAGGCCGCCCTCGACGCCTTCCGCCTTTCCGTCCACGGCCGGACGGCCCTCGATATCGGCTCTTCGACAGGCGGGTTCACCGATTGCCTCCTCAAGGAAGGGGCAAGGAAAGTCTACGCCGTCGATTCCGGGACGCACCAGTTCCACGAGAAGCTCCGGGGCGACGAACGGATAGTTCTCAGGGAGAACTTCAACGCCCGCTACCTGACCGAGGCCGACGTCGGTGAGAGGGTCGATATCATCACGATAGACGTGTCATTCATCTCCCTGAAGAAGATCCTTCCCGCCGCCGCAGGTGTTCTCGGCAAAGAGGGCCACATCGTCTCACTCGTCAAGCCGCAGTTCGAGGTGGGGCGATACAACGTCGGCAAGGGAGGCATCGTGAAGGACTCCGGGAGGATAGAGTTCGTACTCGCGGATATCAGGCAGTTCGGCGGGACACTGGGCCTTGACGCCATCGAAACCGTAGAGGCCCCACGGGAAAAAGAGAAGAAGAACAGGGAATACTTCATCCTATGGGAAAAATCGGGCACCCCAGGCAGGTAAAGCTCTTCGCCAGCATCATCTTCAACGGGCACGTGGACCTCGAATCGGTCCTCGGCGCCCTTTACAGGATCGTGGGACCCGTTGAAGAGAGAACCCCTCCGGCCCTTTTTACCCACACAACATACTACAACAGGGAAATGGGCGAAGGGCTTATGCGATCCTACGTCCTTTTCTCCCCTCTTGTCGAACGGGACATCCTCCCGGACATCAAGGTATCCACCAATGCCACGGAGGACCTCTTCGCGAAGGAAGGCAGGAGGACCGTAAACATTGACTCTGGATATATCGCTCTGGAACATGTTATACTCGCCACTACAAAGGGCTACGCGCACAGGATCTACCTGGGAAAAGGGATACACGCCGACCTGACGCTCATGTTCAACAACGGGTCATATCGCCCTCTCGAGTGGACGTATCCCGATTACGCCGAAGAGCAGACGATAGCCCTTTTCAACCGGTGGAGAGAGCTCTGCAGGAAGTCCCTGAGGACCAGTGGGCGTGCAGACCCGCACCCATGAAGGTGGATTATGCCGAGAAGCATGACAGGATTCGCAAAGATCGAAAAGGACTTCCCCGAGGGGAAGATCGTGAGCGAGGCCCGGAGTCTCAACAGCCGCTACCTTGAAATGAGCATCAGGCTACCCCGGGTTGACTACGCATCGGAGCAAAAACTCAGGGACCTCGTGAAAAAGCACGTCAAGAGGGGAAAGGTGGATGTAACCATCAAGTGGGAAAAGGCCTCTGACGAGATCGCCATACCCAAGGTAAACGAGAACGTCGTGCGGCAATACGCCGCGATGGCTCACGATCTGAAGGAAAAATACGGGCTCACGGGGGACCTGACGATAGAGAGCGTCTTCACCCTCAAGGACGTCTTCGCATACGAGGAGAACAACAATCTTCCCGAGGACGCACTGACGGCCGCATGCTCGGACCTCATTGCCGCCCTCAATGAAGAGCGCGCACGGGAAGGCGGGCACATCATGAACGACCTTCTCGGGAGACTGGATACCATAACTGCCAGTCTTGCCGAGATAGGTGCCGGCTGGCCGGAGGTCATCAAAGCCCACGAGGAGAAGCTCCGGGGCAAGATAGCGGAGATAACGCAATCCGTCGCCGTGGATGAGAGCCGGATCCTGCAGGAGATCGCCATCTATATGGAACGCGTCGACATATCGGAAGAGATCGTGCGCCTGACGGGGCACCTGGAGAACTTCCGCAGCACCCTGGCGTCCCTTGAACCCATGGGGAGAAAGCTTGACTTCATCATTCAGGAGATGGTGCGGGAGACGAACACCATCGGGAGCAAATCCAACGATCTGTACATAAACGAGCGGGTCATAGGAATAAAGGTGGAGATAGAGAAGATGCGGGAACAGGTGCAGAATGTCGAATAACCCGGATGGAAAGGGGACGGCGTCCCCGGCCGGGGCCTGTCCCGATGATTCGAGAAAAGGCGTCCTCATCGTCGTCTCCGGTCCGTCGGGTGTGGGCAAGTCCACCCTCATTGACCGTTTCCTCAGGGAAGACGGTCGCAGCGAGTTCTCCATTTCCTACACGACACGGCAAAGACGGGTGCATGAGGTCGACGGCAAGAACTACCACTTCGTGGACGAGGGAACCTTCGAGTCCATGATAGCGAAAGGGCATTTTCTCGAATGGGAGAAGGTCCACGGAAATCTCTACGGGACCCCCCGGGCAGAGATCCTGGCCATCCTGCAGGCAGGAAAGGACATCATCCTCGACATAGACGTGAAGGGCGCGATCAACATCAGCGGCCAGTGCGCGGCGGCACGGCTCATCTTCATCGAGCCTCCCTCGGTGGAAGAACTCATCAACCGCCTGTCCCTGCGCGGCGAGAAAGAGATAGAGACGCGGATGAAGCGCGTCGAAGAAGAAATTGCAAGAAAAGGTGAATTCGGCTATACTATCGTCAACGACGATCTTGAAAAGGCATACGCAACGTTCCTGAAGGCGATTGACGATATAAGGAGAGAGGATAATGGCAAGAATAACCGTTGAAGATTGTATGGAAATGGTGGAGAACCGTTTCGAGCTTGTCCATCTCGCGGCGCGTCGGTCGAAGCAGCTCATCAAGGGAGCGAAACCCCTTACGAAGTCCACGAACAGGGAGATTGTGACCTCCCTGAGAGAGATCGCTGAGAAGCATATCTATTTCGAAAAGAAAGAATCCATAGAAACAAAAGAAACCCCCTACCAGCTGTCAACGTTTACGCCGTAGCGGCGTAAACGCGGGTTATGGGTAATAGGTTATGGGTCATGGGGAAAAGATCTTGCCCTTGACCCGTTTTTTTCGCCCATTTCCCGGAATGCCTTCCTTATAATACAACGATTCAGGACAGGTAAATCCTTCGTTCCCGATGAGGTTGATCCCTTTTGAAGAAGATAATGACCAATGACCAAATTCCAATGACCAGAGAAAGAGGCAATAACCAATAACCAAAAAGAAAACGATACATG
>MVQQ01000121.1 GCA_002067555.1 Syntrophorhabdus sp. PtaB.Bin184 | reverse complement strand
GGTCCAGGAACTGAACCAGGAACCCCAGTTGAAACCCTACATCGACCTTCCCATGATGGCCGATACGGTGCAGCTCATGCTCAAGGAGAGCCTCGATGCCTTCGTCAAGGAGGACGTGGCAATGGCACGGAAGGTCACAAAGGACGACCAGAAGGTCGACCAGCTCCTCGACCAGATCTTTCGCGAGCTCCTCACATACATGATGCAGGACATGCGGACGATATCACGGGCCACACGGGTTCTCTTCATCTCCAAGTACCTGGAGCGCATGGCGGACCACGCAGTCAACATCGCCGAACTCGTCATCTTTCTCGTGGAGGGAAAGATAATACGACACTCCAAGGACCCCCAGGAATAACACATGAGTTTCAGGCACTGGGTCATACTTCTACCTCTTATCGCCGCTCTTATCTCCTGTTCCGCCGCTTCCAACGACAAGCCCGGGAAGAAGCACACCATCACCATTGCCGGTTCCACGTCCGTCATGCCCTTCACGGAAAAACTGGCGGAGCATTTCATGGTTGACCACAAGAACTTTATCGTCGACGTGCAGGGAGGTGGCTCCACTGCCGGCATCCAGGCCGTGATCAACAACACCGTCGAGCTCGGTATGTCGTCACGGCCATTGAAGAATGAAGAGAAGAGACTGAACACGATAACCATCTGCTACGACGGGATCGCCGTCGTCGTCCATCCCGACAACCCCGTCGGCGATCTGGACCTCGACAGGATACGCCAGATATTCAGCGGCCGCATCTCCAACTGGCGCGAGCTGGGCTGGGTCGACAGGAGGATAGACGCGGTGTCACGGGAGGAAGGCTCGGGCACGCGGGGGGCCTTCGAGGACCTGGTGATGAAAGGCAACGAGATAGATGACGGCACCATGGTGCAGGATTCCAACGGATCCGTGAAGGAGGTCGTCGCCACCGATCCCTATGCGATAGGGTACATATCCATGGGGCTCGTCGACAAGAAGGTGAAGCCAGTCGCCATCGCCCATGTCAGCCCTTCCATAAAGACCATCAAATCAGGACGCTACAAGCTGGTGCGGCCCTTTCTTTACGTGACCAACGGCGAGCTGGACACGAAATCAAGGCGATTCGTCGACTATGTCCTTTCAAAAGAGGGACAACAGATACTCAGGAATGAAGGACTCGTGGGGTTCTATGATTGACAGAACGGTACTGAAGGAGCACCTCGTCAAGTGGGTGCTCGTGGCTTTCGCCCTCTCATCGCTTCTCTTTCTCTTTCTCATCTTCATCTTCATCCTCGCCGAGGGGCTGCCCCTTTTCCTCAAGGTGGGACTCAACAAGATCATTTTCGGTATGAAATGGGCTCCCACGAAGGGCCACTTCGGCATATTCCCGATGATAATATCATCCTTCCTGGTCACCATCGGGGCCCTCATCATCGGTGCGCCTTTGGGCCTCTCCTGTGCGATATACCTGTCGGAATACGCGGGGAAGAGGACGAGGATGCTCCTCAAACCCGCCATCGAGCTCCTTGCCGGCATCCCGTCGGTCGTTTTCGGTTTTCTTGGCGTCATCTACATCGTACCCCTCGTCAGGAACTATCTCGGGGGGTCCGGGTTCTCTCTCATATCCACATGCCTCGTTCTCGGCGTCATGATCCTGCCGACGATCATCAGCATCTCCTTCGACGCCCTGGTGAGCGTGCCCAGGACATATCGGGAGGGTTCCGCCGCCATGGGGGCGACAAAGTGGCAAACCATCTACAAGGTCATCATACCCTCGGCCAAGTCGGGGATCCTGGCGAGCTTCATTCTCGGCATGGGGCGGGCGATTGGAGAAACGATGGCGGTCATCATGATCGCGGGCAACGCCCTCAAGATACCCACGGGCATTCTCGACCCCTTAAGGACGCTGACGGGCAATATCGCCCTGGAACTGGCGTACGCCACCGGTGATCACCGCCTGGGGCTCTTCTCGACGGGCGTCGTCCTCATGGTCATCATCATGATACTCAACTACATCGCCAACTTCGGCATCAAGAGGAAGATCGCAAAATGAGAATCAACCCCCGGTACATAAACCGCCTCGTGCGGATGGGCCTCAACGTCCAGGCATACTTCACCGTCGGTATCCTGATCATCATCGTGGCAATCATCTTCTTCAAGGGTTTTCCCCACACGAATTTTGCCTTCATCTTTTCTTTCCCCGAAGACATGGGGAGGGAGGGCGGCATCTTCCCCTCCATCGTGGGAACGATCCAGCTCGCCCTGCTATCCATTCTCCTCGCCACGCCGCTCGGCCTCGGGACGGCCATATTTCTGACCGAGTACACGAAGGAATCGCTCTTCACGAAATTCATCCGCTTCGGCGTCGAGTCACTGGCAGGCATCCCGTCGATCCTGTATGGCCTCTTCGGCTTCATATTCTTCGTGATAAAGCTCAAGATGGGCTGGTCCCTCCTCGCGGGCGTTCTCACGATGACCATCATGATACTGCCGACGATTATCAGGACATCGGAGGAGGCCATAAGGGCCGTGCCCCGCCAGCTCAGGATAGTCAGCTACTCGCTGAGCGCAAGCAAGTGGGAGACCATCAAAAAGGTCGTCATCCCGGCGGCGATCCCCGGGATACTCACCGGCATCATGCTCAGCATCGGGCGGGCCGTGGGCGAGACGGCGGCCATCATCTTCACCATGGGCAGTTCCTTAAGGCTCCCCCTGTCTCTCATGGATTCAGGCAGGACGATGGCGGTCCACTTTTATATCCTCGCCCGTGAAGGCATATCCATGGAGAAGGCTTACGGCACGGCTGTGGTGCTTGTGCTGAGCATCCTTCTTATAAACATACTCGCGTACTATATCATGAACAAGGCCATTGCACGCTACTCATAGGAAAGAGATGGACACAAAGATCGCTACTGACAGATTACGGTTATCCTTTGGCGAGACAGAGGTACTGAAAACCATCAGCATCAAGGTCCACAAGAACACCATCACCGGTTTCATGGGGCCTTCGGGAAGCGGAAAATCCACCCTCATCTCCGTTATCAACCGCATGATAGATTTCGAGAACAACGTGAGGATCGAGGGCGATGCCACCATCGATGGGACGAGCATCCTTGACGGGAGCATCAATCCCATAGAACTTCGAAGACGGGTCGGCACCGTTTTCGCCGTTCCCATCCCCCTGCCCCGTTCCATATTCGAGAACGTCGCCTATGGGCCGAGGCTCAAAGGCACAAGCGACCGGACCACCCTGCACCACATCGTTGAGGACAGTCTCAAGAAGGCATTCCTCTGGGACGAGGTGAAGGACAGGCTCGGCACGTCGGCCCTCAAGCTCTCCGGGGGACAGCAGCAGCGCCTCTGTCTTGCGCGTACGCTCGCGCTCAAGCCGGAGATCATTCTCCTCGATGAGCCCTGCTCCGGCCTCGACCCCATTTCCACGGCAAAGATCGAGGACGCGCTGAGCGAGCTGAAGTCGGAGTACACCATCATACTCGTGTCCAACAACACGAAACAGATCGCCCGGATCAGCGACTTTTCGGCCTTCTTCTACCTCGGCGAGCTCATCGAGTACGACACGACGGAAAAGGTCTTCACCGCCCCCTCCGAGACCAAGACCGAAGACTACATACAGGGAAAGTTTGGATAATGGATAGATTCGCCCTGAAAACGAACAGGCTCAACCTCTACTACGGGGATTTCCACGCCCTCAAGAATGTCGATTTCCAGGTCCATTCCAATGCCATAACGGCCCTCATCGGCCCGTCAGGGTGCGGAAAGTCAACTCTCCTTCGCTGTTTCAACCGCATGAACGACCTCCTGGAGGAGGTCCGCATCGAGGGCGACATATACGTCCACGACGAGAGGCTGGAAGACATCGACATCATCAACCTCAGGAAGAAGGTGGGCATGGTCTTTCAGCGCCCCAACCCCTTTCCCTTCACCGTCTACGAGAACATGGTCTATGGCCTCAAGGTCCATGGAATGGGACACAGGCGCGGGTGGAGAGAGATCGTCGACCGCTGGCTCCACACCCCCGCCCTCGAACTCTCGGAGGAGATAAAACAGCGGCTCTGCGTCGCCCGTCTCCTGACGGTCGAGCCGGAGATAATTCTCCTCGACGAGCCCTGCTCCGCCCTCGACCCCATCGCCACCATGAGGATAGAAGAGCTCATGATCGAGTTGAAGGAGCGCTACACCATCCTCATCGTCACCCACAACATGCAGCAGGCCGCCCGCGTCTCCGATTACACGGGCTTCATGCTCCTCGGCGACCTCGTCGAATTCGGCGAAACATCCCAGATCTTCACCTCCCCCCAGGACGAAAGAACAGAGGGTTATATCACGGGAAGGTACGGGTAGGAGCGTCGCTTCGCGACGCGTGGACAGGCAACACGAGTCTGCGCTCCGCGCAAACGGGCGTACGCGGTAGAAAAACAAACTAGAAACAATGCTTACTCCCCCTGCATCTTTCCCCGTCCGCCCGTGTGCCCGTTTTTCGCTTAAGCGAAAGACCCGTGTGCGTCTTTTCGCTCCTGTGCTCTCCGTCATTGACTTCCGTCTTTTCTCATAGTAAGTTGTCGAAAAAAACCCGCAGGGGGATGGTATGGGGAATTTCCTGGAAGTACTCGAATGGTTTGACGATACGGGCAAGGAGATAGCGCACAGGTTACCCGAGGAGGGATCGGGCGACATCAAGTACGGCGCACAGCTCACCGTGCGCGAGAGCCAGGCGGCGATATTCTTCTACCAGGGGAAGGCGTATGATGCCTTGGGGGCCGGCCGTTACACGCTTTCCACCCTCAACATACCAATCATCACGAAGCTCCTGAGCCTTCCCTGGGGATTCACGAGCCCCTTAAGGGCAGAGGTCTATTTCGTCAATACGAAGATATTCACGAACCTTCCCTGGGGAACGCGGGACCCCGTCGCCTTCAAGGATTCAAAGCTCGGGCTTGTCAGGCTCCGCGCCTTCGGTATGTTCAATATCAGGGTCATCCAGCCATCGCTCTTTATCAATACCCTCGTGGGAACGAAGGCGTCCTACACCGTCGAGGACATCGAGGACTACCTGGGCAAGGTCATACTCTCCCGTTTCAACGATTATCTCGGCGGCAACCTCGACACCCTTCTCGACCTGCCGGGGCAGTACGACACCATGTCGGCGGGACTGACGGGGATGCTGGAAAAGGACTTCTCCCACTTCGGCATCCAGCTCTCGGGCCTCTACATCAATTCCATCACCCCTCCCCAGGAGGTCCAGAAGGCCATCGACGACAAGAGCAGGCTGGCCATGTTCGACGACCTCAACAAGCTCGTCAAGATGAAAGCCGCCATGGCGATGGAAAGCGCCGCCCAGAATCCCGGCGAAGCCGGCGCGGGTATGGGCATGGGGCTCGGCTTCATGATGCCGGCCATGTACGCGGAAACCATCAAGGGAGCCCCGCAATCCGCCGGTACGATGAAATGCCCCGAGTGCCAGAACCCTGTCAGCGAGGATGCCCGGTTCTGCCCGTTCTGCGGCCACCACCTGCTCGTGATCTCCCAGTGCCCGAAGTGTCACAAGAACCTCCCCGCGCGGGCAAGATTCTGTCCATCCTGCGGTGAGAGCATCACCGCGAAGGAAGAACCTCTGAAATGTCCTCATTGCGGGGCGGAGAACCTGAGCGGATCCGTTTACTGTAATTCCTGCGGCGAAAAGATCTGACAGTCATGCGCATCGAGCATCAGTGTCCCCGGTGCGGCGCTCCTGTCATTCTCGAAGAGACCGACAGGCTCCTCACCTGTGGTTTCTGCAAGACAAAGCTCTGCATGCAGCCCCGGGATTATTTCCGGTACTGCTTTATCCCCTCGGACCCCTTCCTCGAAGAGGTCATCTACGTGCCTTACTGGCGTTTCAGGGGTGTACATTACACGTGCAAGACAAGCGGAATTGCAAACGGGATAATAGACAGGACCTTCCTTGCCGTTAAAAGCGAACACTTCACGCAAACTCTGGGACTGCGTCCACAAACACTGAAGCTGCGCTTCGTACAACCGGCGGACAATGCCAGATTCATCCCGCCGAGCATCCCCTTTGAAAAATCCTTTGTGCAAGCCAAACACGACGTGACCTATGACATAGTGACGGTTCACGAGACCCGTTTCGTCCGCCGCGGCACACAGGGGGATTACGCGGAGATTCCCGTAACGAGAAAGGAGTTGAAGGAGGAAAGGATCTACCATGAAGCGTTCGTCGCCGATACAATGAGCCTCATCTACACGCCGACGTTCGTCCGCAACGGCCGTTTCCATGATGCAATACTCAATGAAGCACTCTTTGAGGGACCCCCCGTGCTCGAGTCATTTCCCTACGAGGTCTTCTCCGGCGACTGGGCAGTGGACTTTCTGCCGACGCTGTGCCCCGAGTGCGGCTGGAACACACTGGCCGAAAGGGACAGCTGTGTCCTCCTATGCAACACGTGCAATTCCGCCTGGGAAACGGGTGGTCAAGGCCTCAAGCGCGTCGGCTTCACGACGGCCCTGTCGACGAAGGCCGCCGAGGGGTCGGTGCGGCAATACCTGCCCTTCTGGCGACTGAAGGTCGAGGTCAAGGGTTTGAAACTCGACTGTTACGCGGACGTGGTCCGTCTCGGAAACCTTCCCAGGGTCATACAGCCGGGCTGGGAAGAACCTCCCCTCTTCTTCTGGACGCCCGCGTTCAGGATAACCCCGGCGGTCTATCGGCGGATGTCGAAACAGTTCACCATTGCCAACTTCTCCGGTGAATTCGACGACAGGCTGCCTTCCGCCCCCATTCAGTCCATCAACCTCACCGCTCAGGACGCGCTTGACAGCCTGACAACTATTATAGCCGACCTCACCATCAACAAGAGGAAGGTCCTGCCTCTTCTTCCCGGCATCAAGATCACCCTGCGCGAGGCGCTTCTCGTATTCTTCCCCGTCACCGAAACCGACCACGAATACATCCAGCCCGATATCAAATGCAGTTTCCTGAAAAACGCACTGGAACAGGGGAAGAACATATAAAGACCGTTGCAGCCGCTTGAACCGCTTGAACCGCTTGAACGTTGGCATATCCTCAAACGGCGGTTCTTAAAGGTTTCTACTTATTCAGGGAATGCCGAAGGTCTTCTGGCCTCTTCCGTTCGAGCGGCTCAAGCGGTTCAAGCGGCTGCAACGGTTTCAATGTTTGACCCCCGGTCAAACGTTGAAACGTATGTGGAGGATGTCGCCATCCTGCACGACGTAGTCGCGGCCCTCGAGGCTTAGGAGGCCCTTTTCGCGGGCTGCGTGTTCGCTGCCGCAGGTGATGAGATCGTCGATGTTTATGACCTCGGCCCGTATGAAGCCCTTCTCCATGTCCGTGTGGATCTTGCCCGCCGCCTTCGCGCACGTCGTTCCCCGGGGGATCGTCCAGGCGCGCATCTCCTTGCCCACAACGGTGTAAAAGGTGATGAGTCCAAGGATGCGGTAACCGACATGGATGATCTTGTCTATGGAGAACTCCTTCATGTCGTAAAGCTCCATGAAAGAGACCCGCTCCTCCTCCGGCAGGGCGCTTAAGTCCTGCTCCAGTTTGCCGCAAATATAGACAACCTCCCGGCCTCTCTTCGCGGCAGCCTCCTCGATCGCGGGCTGCGGGGCCACCGCCAACCCTTCTTCATCGACGTTGGCAATGTAAAAGAGAGGTTTCGTGGTGATGAGATCGAAGGAACGCAGGGCCTGCCTTTCGCTCTCGTCGAAATCGCCGGTGGTCACGAAGCGGCCCGCCTCAAGATAGCGCCTCACCCTGAGCAGCAGCTCCATCTCCGCCTCGCCCTTGTCCTTCGAGATCTTCGCGAGCCGTTCTATCTTCCTTATCCGGTCTTCGACGATCTCGAGGTCAGAGATGATGATCTCCGTCTCCACGATATCCATGTCCCGGGCGGGATTGATATCGGCATAGACGTGAGGAACCTGCCCGGAATTGAAGGCCCGGATAACGTGGGCGACGGCATCCACGTTCCTGATGTGGGAAAGGAACCTGTTCCCCAGGCCTTCCCCCTTGTGGGCGTCCTTGATGAGACCCGCGATATCGACGAACTCGATGGTTGTCTCCGTGACCTTTTCGGGCTTCAGGAGATCGGCCAGTTTGAAAAGTCTTGCGTCGGGAACGGGGACAACACCCACGTTGGGATCGATGGTGCAAAAGGGATAGGGCTGACACGGCACTGCCAGCGCGGTAAGTGCGTTAAATATGGTCGATTTCCCTGAATTGGGAAGACCTATGAAACCGCACGAAAAGCTCATGTCCCTTTACTCACTCCGGTCCGCGCTTGTTGAAGAGGCTCATTGCCTTTGACCCGCCTTCAAAGACAAAGACCTTCAAGGCGTCGCAGGCAATGTCGATGATCTCCGCAAGCTCGCCGGCCTCATCCCCGTCGAACCGTGACAGCACGTATTCTTCGGCAGGCATGGAGGGGTTCCTCCCTATGCCTATCTTGAGGCGCCAGAACTCCCTGCCCCCCAGGCTCTCTATCACGGACCGCACGCCCTTGTGGCCGCCGTCCCTGCCTCCGAGGCGGATCCGCATCCTGCCGAAATCCATGTCCATATCATCGTGAATAACGATCATGCGGTCCGGCGGCACTTTCAGTTTTCCTGCCAGCCTGGCGATGGGGCCGCCGGAGATGTTCATGTACGTGTCGGGCTTTGCCAGGACCAGATCATCCTTCAACCCGATCCTGCAACCCGAATCTTTCTTCCTGACGGGTATCTTGAAACGCTCAGAGAAACGGTCGATGACAAGATACCCGACGTTATGCCGCGTAAAGGAGTACTCGGAGCCTTTGTTGCCAAGTCCACACAATAAATGCAAGGACCCTTACTCCTCTTTCTCCTTTGCCTCGGCGGGAACCTCGGCCGCCGCTTCCTCGGCCGCCGCCCTCTTTTCTTCCACTGTCGGAGGCACAACGCTGAGAATCGCGACATCCCCATGCTCGATAAGCTTGACGCCGCGAAGGGAAATATCGCTTACGTGGACCGAATCGCCGATATCGAGCTCCGTCATGTCTATGACGATCTCTTCCGGTATCTGACC